>NZ_JAYGIG010000003.1:0-135675 GCF_034932105.1 Leptothoe sp. PORK10 BA2
GCCAGGAAAGGGTCCAACCGCCACACTGTTGACCAATGTCATCCGCCCCATCGCCCGTGACTAAAATGGTTTGGTCAGTGGGTAATGGTAGGAGATTGTTGTTGTTTTTGAGCAGGACCAACGACTCGCGGACGGCCTGTTGCGCCACGGCTTGGTGGTTAGGATGGCCCAACAGGGAATAGTTACCAGCCAAAGGACGGGCTGAGGGTTTAGGTTTCTCAAATAGGCCCAACCGGAGCTTGACCCGCAAAATCCGCCGCACCGCATCTTCCAGACGACTGCGGGAAATCTCCCCAGACTTTACCTGGGCTACGGTATTGTGATGTAGCTCACGCCAGCTATCGGGAGCCATGAACATGTCAATGCCCGCATTAAACGCCGTGGGACAGCTTTGGGTGGAACAGCCTGGGATCTGGGCATGGCCGTTCCAGTCTCCCACCACAAACCCATTGAAGCCCATGCGCTCCTTGAGCACATCGGTTAAGAGGGGTTTATGGCCGTGCAGACGTTGGCCATGCCAGGAGGAGAAAGACGCCATGACCGTCTGTACGCCTGCTGCCAAGGCGGGGGGATAGCCCACACCGTGGTAGTCCCGCAGGTCGGCTTCACTGTCGATATTGTCGCCTTGGTCCTTACCCCGCTGGGTGCCGCCGTCGCCGATAAAGTGCTTGGCGGTGGCGATTACATGCTGGTCACTCAGAAAACTATGGGTATTGAGTTCTCCCTGTAACCCTGTAACAATGGCTGTGGCATATTGGGCAACAATCTCTGGATCTTCAGAATAACTCTCATAGGTGCGGCCCCAGCGACTGTCCTGCGCCACGGCTAGAGTGGGGGCAAAGGTCCAATCCATGCCGGTGACAATGACTTCCCTGGCGGTGATCTCGCCAATTTTCTGGATCAGTTTAGGATTGCGAGTGGCTCCCAGGCCAATGTTATGGGGAAAGATTGTTGCGCCAACAATATTGTTGTGGCCATGGACGGCATCGGTACCCCAGAGGAGGGGAATTGCCTGCCCCCCCTTGGACTGGTCCATGGAGGCGGCATAAAACTTATCGGCTAGAGCTAGCCACTGGTCTGGGGCGGCGTGCATATCTTCGCTAGGGGCCGAGTTACCACCATTGAGAATGGAGCCTAAATGGTAGCGGCGAACATCCTCGGGGGTGACATCAGCGATATCAGCTTGGATCGTTTGGCCCACCAGTTCCTCGATGGTCATGGTGGCCATCAGGGCATCGATGCGGGCTTCCATGGAGGGCTCCAGGGAAGCGCCGCCGGCCGTCGGCCAGTGGGCTGGGGTGATGGTCGGTGCTGCTGTTGGTGCTGCTGTTGACGATGTGTCTTGTCCCTTAGCTGAGGCGACACTGTAGACGGCATAGGCGATAAAACTGCCAAACACTAGCAAGAGTAGCAGTGAACCAAGCATGTTGATTTCCATAGGATGGCTAGGGAAGTAAATCGTAAACCAAACTGGACCGTTTGGGGATATGGATTTGTGCCCATAGTTCACCACAGAGAGGTGCCTTAAAAGCTTTAAACCACTCTCAGGGATGGCTCATATTAGGCATTTAGAATGATGGCGCTCCTTCCTTTAGCCTCTAGCTATGACTTTTTTCTCCCGTAGGGCATCATTTGCGATCGCAGCCCTAATCGCCCTATCCATGCCCCTTGTCACCACGGTAGCCTGTGCCCAGACCGCACCTATACAGTCACCTGAACAGCTACAGCCCATGACCGTGGAGCGACTAGAACAAATTCTGGAGTCGGAGGTGAGCAACGTTGAGGGGGAAAATGGCCAGTGGCGCTTTAGCGTAGCCGATCGAGCTGTGATCGTTTTAGCCGATGCCAGCAATGATCGGATGCGGGTATTTAGTCCTGTTTTGCCAGTGGAGGAGCTAACCGCACAGCAGGTGCAGGCGATGCTGGCGGCTAACTTTCACACAGCTTTAGATGCCCGCTATGCCATCACTGATGCAGCAGTCGTTGCGGTCTATGTACATCCCCTGAGCACCTTGCAGGGGGACAATTTTCGTTCAGCCCTCCGGCAAGTCGTGAGCTTAGCTGAAACCTTTGGTTCTTCCTACTCTAGCAATGAGTTAAATTTTGGTTTGCGTCAGCGTCAACGCCCCAGCGATCTTGAGCAAATCTAAGGATTAACCTAGGAACAACTTTCATTGCGCAAGACAGATTAAAAAAACGTGCTGCCGATCCTCAGAATGACTGAATCTACAAAATCCGGCCATGGCAACTTGTTTCCAACTCGTTTTATGCTGTCAATCCTCAACTGCAGACAAGATCATGTGAAGCAACATCCTTGGGATGGTTTAGTTGAGTGTAGGAAACAGATGAACAACTTGCCTTGGATGCATTGGTTTCCCGAGGTAGTACCCTTGTATGGTATCGACTCCACATTCCTGCAGAAACTTTAGTTGAGAGGATGTCTCCACACCTTCTGCCACTATGTAAAAACCTAGATCGTGACATAGTTGAATACTGGACTTCAATAAAATACGTCCCCGTTCCAATTCACCTTCAGGAGGGACAACTAGTTTACGATCTAGCTTGATTTCATCAGCATCCAATGTGAGTAAGCTAGTTAGAGAAGAATATCCTGCGCCAAAATCATCAATAGATATTTTATGGCCTGAATGTCGTAATTTTTTAATTACGGATTTTAAGGCATCTAATTGAACAGTGTAGGTATGTTCTGTAATCTCAATGCAGAAAGAAATGTTCTGCTCCCTAGCACGATTAATAAACATTTCAACAGCTTGCTGATCTAACAAGAAGTCTTTGTCAAAATTCATGCTAATTGTCGGCACTGATAATCCTAGTTTTTGCCATTTTAGTGACTGCTCAAATACTAAGTCTGTTACTTTAATGTCGACTGATTTTGATAGACCTTGCCGATAAAGTCCTGACAGAAATGTAGGAGACACAAATTCACCTTTTCTATTCTGCAATCGTAACAGAGCCTCCATGCCCACCATTTCAAGAGTTTGGGCATGGAATTTAGGCTGAAAGAATAGTATTAGTGTGCCACCCTTCAATTGTCTTAAAGTTTCTTGCGCATCTTCGATGCTACTTAGATCACTTTTTTGTTTACTGAAAAATAGGCGTTCTTCATAATGGTCTATTTCGTCATATAGGAAATCGTAAGCATCTACCTTTAAAAAATTAGCCAAGGATGATGGTGTTTGATATTGGCGATTGATCAATACAATAAATGGCAGATAGATTAAACCATCAACGGCAATGCATATTAATTGAGTCACCATAGCAGGAATTGAGCAAGTTGATGCTACGTAGGCACTATAGAATGGTGGTGACATCCAGTGGACATAAGGGGTTAATGTTATATCAAATAGCCCCAAAGATATCGCTATCAATGCAATTATCATATTGACAAATGGGGCTAAAAAAAACGGTAAAAACAAGAGAGGACTTAGAATAATAGGCAGCCCAAATAATAAAATTTCATTAATATTGAATAGGGAAAATGGAATGCTTAAACGGGCGATCGATTTAAGTTTCGGTGTTTGTTTGGTCCATAAAATGATGAATGGAATAACCAATGTTGATCCAGAACCACCAATATTCATGAATACATCATGGAAGGTTTTCAGGGTAATGCCCCTGGGCTCGCCTACTGGAATATCCTGAATAAGCCGAAATAGACCGTCAGCGGTATATTCACCATGGAGGCCAAATAACCATGCTGAGAGGGCAAGTACTTTATATAAAATCAGTTCCTGAAGCTGACTTAAGTTGGAGAGCTTAGGGAGACCCTGTATAAGTTGAGCTATAGTATCTGTCCCTAGGGATTCCCTTAAGATGTTTGCTAAGACTTCGATACATAAAACAGTCAATAGACCAGGAATAGATAGGTTGAGACTTCTTTTTAGTCGAGGACTGACGTTATTGGAATTTTTTAATAGTCTTAGAAATCGAAATTTAGAGAAGAGATAAAGTCCATTAATACTGAATACTGTACAGAGAATACTAGTTAAAATAGAGCCATTTTGTGATGTGATTTGAGCAGCATCGTTAATGTTTATAAACCCTGATGCGCGGAAAAAGCAGACCATCGAAACTAAGGTTGCTCCAATTCGATCAAGATCTTTTTCCTTGGCTAGTAAGCTACTAAAAGATAAGTTGAAAAATAGGGGTATTAAGAAAAAATAAAGTCGGTTGATTTCATCAGTATCAATGATAGATAGGGCTGTAATGTTATGGCGATCTAAAAAGGATGTAAAATTGGAGACTAAGACCAAAATATTGATGGCCAAGACAATAGGCAGAAGCGATGTGAATGCCTCTCTGACAATTAGCAAGGGACCATACCCATTGAAGTCTTTTGACATTGACAGGGAAGTCTGAAAATTGGCAATTTGGTAAGTATAGGGCTTGTTTTAGGGTTTTACACTTTATTGTTAGCTGATTTCACATGCTAAATAGAGGTGGGTCTTGCTTCCGAAAAGTCAACAGTAAAATTATTGAAAATAGGGTGTCAACTTGATGTAAATCGTTGTCGTAAGGATAAAAGTCGTAATGCGGCAGCCATTAAAGCATGGAGGCATGAGTCATGCTTTAATGGCTTTCGGTGCTTGTCCTCCCTTGCGGCTAAAATTTTCCAATTTAAGTTGATGTCCTGTAATTCAGGGCATATTTGTTAACCTATTAGGCTATTTCTGCAGAGAACTTTAAAAGCAGCCTTTGAAACTAGATGTTTTACCCTTTAACACAGATGACTTGTTTTAGGGTGGCCACGACTTCCACCAAATCCTGTTGGTTTGCCATGACCTGATCGATGGGTTTATAGGCGGCTGGAATCTCGTCAATGAGGCCTTTATCCTTGCGACATTCCACCCCAGCGGTCTGTTCGATCAGGTCGTCCAGGGTGAAGGTATCTTTGGCTTTGGTGCGGGACATGACGCGCCCGGCTCCATGGCTGCAGGAGCAATAGCTATCATGGTTACCCTTGCCCTTGACAATGTAAGACTTGGTGCCCATGGAGCCGGGAATGATGCCATAGTCGGTGGTGCGGGCACGGACGGCCCCTTTGCGAGTGACGTAGACATCCTGGCCAAAATGTTGTTCTTTTTCGGCGTAGTTGTGGTGACAGTTGACCGCAAGCAATGGTTTGAAGGGTTTGCCGCCACCGAGATGTTTTTCAATGATGTGCTTAAAGCGGGCCATCATTTCTTCGCGGTTTTGCAGGGCATAGGCTTGGGCCCACTGCAGATCGTTCCAATAGCTGCGAAACTCTTCGGTACCGGCCACAAAGTAGGAGAGATCGGGGTCTGGCAGTTTGTCGGTAGCCAGCTTACGCAGGTTTTTGGCAGTGCTGATGTGGTATTTGGCCAGCATGTTGCCGATGTTGCGAGAGCCGGAGTGGAGCATCAGCCAGACGCTGTCTTCGGTGTCGATGCACACTTCGATAAAGTGGTTGCCGCCACCGAGGGAGCCCATTTGGCTGAGAGCTTTGGTCTCTAGGTGTTGGACTCCTTTATGGAGGTCTTTGAAGCTGCGCCAGCCTTGCCAGTTGTAGACAGATTTTTCAATCTTTTTATTGCTGTCAAAGCCGGTGGGGATGGTAGCTTCGATTTCCTTGCGAATTTTCTTCAGTTTGCCGTCTAGTTGTTGGCTGTTGTAGGGGGTGCGTAGGGCGCACATGCCGCAGCCGATGTCGACACCGACAGCGGCGGGGACGAGGGCATCTTGGGTGGCGACGACGGAGCCGACTAAGGCCCCTTGGCCCAAGTGGACGTCGGGCATGAGGGCGACATGCTTATAGACGAAGGGCAGAGCAGCGACGTTTTTGGCCATTTGGATCTCCTTGGAGCCGAGATCGTGGTTGGCCCAGGAGAGGACTGGCTTATCGGTTGTGAAGGGAACGTTTTGATATGGCATATTGATTTAGCTACGACGAAGGAACATACCGCAGTAGGTAATGCTGACTGTGTTTAGGGAAAAGGGTTTGAGGGGAATGGTTCGTAGGTTGCTTGTTGTTGGCATCGTTAGCTGATGGAGCCGCTGGGGATGTCGTTTAGGTTGTCTTGGCAAGCTTCGATTTGATCGCGCCAGTGTTCAGCCGCCTGATCGTTTGGGCATGCCTGTAGTTTGAGGATGGGGTCATGGATTAGTCGGGCTTAGCATGGCTATCTCAGCGCTATATTCTTTGCTCTATTTTTTGGTGGCATCGCCTCCCTCCGTTACTGGTATACCGCATTCATCCAGGTTTGGACAAAATTGCGCCGGTCCACATCGGTCCAGGTGAGCCAGGTGGCTTGGGTGACTTGGCTGGTAACGGCATCCACCAGGGGCCAGAAGGCTTCGTCCAGCTCCTGTTTGAAGCGCTCAGGCTGACCGTACATGAACTTACATTTTTTGGGGTTAAGTCGGGCGAGGAACTTGGTGCGGAGATAGTAGGGACTCTTGAGCTTCAGGGCAAAGGTGCCGTCGGTGGCTAGGCGGATCATGAAACCTTCGTGCTCCACCTGGTGGGATTTTGCGATCGCATCGGCAAAAGTGCAGGGGAACCAAGCAGGACGGGGGGTTTGGAGGATGGTTGCGATCTCATCCAACCCTTCTTCCCTGATAAACCCAGCGCCCAGTACACCTGCCCCAATCAAATGCAGACCATAGTCCTCCGAGCCGTACTGAATAATGTGAGGATCTTCGGGGTGAATTGCTTCCCACAGCAGGGTGGTCTCCTGATGTTCTTTTAGCCAGGCCAACACCCGACCATACAGCCCATCCTTAAACAGCAATGATTTAGCATAGTCCACATAGTCTCCTTGAAACGACCCCGAACAGGTAACAACCACCCGAGTAGGATCATAGGGATGTAAAAATGTGCTGACTAAAAAGCCATTGAGCTTTTCCACCGCGATCACTTCAGTCGCGGGGGGGAGTGTAGTATCTTTTTCAAGGTAGTTAAACGTACGGGGAAAGGGCTGACTGACGGGGTTGCCATCTAGGCCCACCACCACCCCACGGGCCAGCTTTAGCTCGGGGTACTGATCCCAGGCGGAGGGGGTAAAAAAGGCTTTGGAGCTGTACTTAAATAGGGTGAGTGGACCATCCGAGGCTTGTTTCACTAGCTTGTTGCTAACCAGGGGTTCCATTTGCTTAGCAAAGCTAGGAGGGCACTGGTGATAGTCAAAATCACAGGCAATATTTAACAGCTCCTGCTCAGGCAGACGCATGGCCGTAAGGGGACCGCCAAATCCGGCCCCGGTTTCGAGGGAATAGGTGCGTTCTCCTTCAGAGGTGAGGGGAATGTGGCCCCGCACCACGGTTAAGTCACTGGTCTGGCGAAAGACGCCATCGGTGTCGTAGTTTTCGTTCATGCGGCAGCGGCCATAGACCCGTTCATGGGCGGGCTGCAGCAGCGGATCAAACCATTCGATATCGCCGTGGCATAGGACGTAGTCCCGATAACGGTAGAAGGATGGCAGCGTCTGGATAAAGTCTCGTACCTGGGTCTGGTAGTACTGTTCTCGCTGGAGGGCTTTGTGCAGAGTTTCTCGGCCGGATTTGCTCCTCATAAGTTCGCCCCGCAGGCCCCTGGCCAGATTGTTGTCGTGGTTGCCCCGCACGCAGTAGTGGCCCTGGGCAACAGCTTGCATCACCCGGTCTAGCACCTCTAGGGATTGGGGACCGCGATCTACGAGGTCGCCGAGAAAGCAAAGCTTCCGTCCGTCGGGGTGGGTGAGATTTTGGTCGTAGCCCAGCTGGTGGAGCATGGCCTCCAGGGTGTCGGCTAGGCCGTGGATATCGCCGATGACGTCCAGCTGGGTGTCGTCTGGGATGGTGGGAATATCAATGGTGAGGGTGCTGTCGCCGGTGGTGAGAATGAAGGGCCATTGGGAGGTGGTTTGGATGCGATCGCAAAACCTAGCCACCACATACTCGGGCACCCTACAGCGTCGCTGCTTATTCTGCCGTTGCACCTGCTCCACTGGCGGGTTAAAAATCACCACCTGCACCGGCACCCCCAGTTCCTCAGCAATGGTGGCAAAGGGTTTGCGTTCTTTATCGCTGATCAGGGTAGCGTCAACAATGGTCGTCAACCCGGTTTTGAGCCTAGCCCGCACCACGCTTTCCAGGGTGGCAAAAATTAACCGATCGTCCGTGTCTAGGGGGCGGTCAGCTACTTGTCCATCCACTAGCCGTTTGGCCGTACCAAAAAAGGTTTGCCGCAATGCATCACTAGACAGCACCAAGGTTGGGGGCAGGTGCTGACAGGCGGTGGATTTTCCAGCTCCGGGGGCTCCAGAGAGGAGGACGAGGCTGCCGATGGAGATGGGAATCGTGTTCATACTGTTCATATTCAAGCAGTATGCCCTTGATTTCGGATTTTTTTGATGGGTGGAACTCAGCAGTTTGGGGATCCCATTCACTCTTCTGGTTCAATACCTGCTGCTCGCAGCTGTGCCCGTAATCGGTCTGCCCGTTGAGCTGCTTGGTCTGCCCGTTGGGCTTCCTGGTCTGCCCGTTGAGCTTCCTGGTCTGCTCGTTCTATGCCCCATAACAATAGGTTTTCTTGGGCATCCCACCACCGTAGCCAATAACCTGTCCGATTTTCCCGCTCCCCTTGCCAGACCCCCAGGAATAGCTGCATCGATTCGATCCAATACAATCCATTGTTCGCCATGGTGTGCAGCTTATAGCGACCATCATCCTGGCGCTGATACAGTTCCAAATCCCCTGAGGCGGGTTCAAAAATGGCATAGTAGGGCACTTGCAAAATGGTTTCATAGTAAAACCACTTGCCGGGGGGATAGGTTGGTTTACTGGAATATTCGTCCCCCGCTGTGGCCGAGAGAAACTCCATCACAATGGTGGGAACATCGCCCTGTAAATGGGGCGTATAGCTACGTTCAATCTCAGTTCTGGGGACGGTTATTTGGGCGACGTAGGCCCAGTCCGGTGCCTTGACGACAATTTTACCGTCCACGGTGGCACATACGCCGTAGTTGGTCATGGTAAATGCGGTATCTACCATTAGCCCCGCTTGATTCAAGCTATCTGTGAGGGCTGCGGCCAGTGCCGGTTGATTAACGTTATCCACAGGATCATCAGGTAGCTTAAAGTCGTCCGGTAGCTTTTCCCATGCGACCGTTAGGGTAGGAGTTTTGGAGGTGATGGGTTGGGCAATAACCATGGTTCAGTAAATGGTATAGTCCTTAACTCGGTTTTAGCGCACAAACTGCCTAATACAGCATATATTTTCTTGTTGTTGAGCTTCAGCAATCAATCAACAGCTGACAAACCTATGGTTTTGTGCCCATTGTTCCTACCATAGACGATCACTTTGCGATTAGAAAAGTGCCATTAAAAAAGGCCAGAGACAGTTGCCTCTGGACCCAGTATGTTGTGTTCCTATTGTTCCTTATTTAGCAATGCACCCTAACGTGACTAACGCTGACGACGCTGGCCTCGGTTTTCGCCCATTTCCTCCCGCTGGGCCCGCTGCTCATCAGTCAACACCTGATCAGCTGCAGCTCGAGATGACTCACGAATTGCCTGCATCTGGGTGCGCTGCTCTTCACTCAGATTTAGGTTGCGTATGGCCCGGTGACGCTCACGGCCCGTTGTCCCCTCTAAACTAGCCAGCTGGTCAGCGGTGAGAACCGCTTCAACCTGGGACTGGGCATTCTGCTTAATCGCCTCTAGTTCAGACTGTTGCTCGGGGGTCAGATTTAGGGCCTCGCCCATTCCTTTCCGATGATCTTTGCGACCTTCACCGCGTTCAGCTCGCATGGCCTCTAGTTCAGACCGTTGCTCAGCGGTAAAGACCTCACCGGCAGCCGCGCGGGATGATTCACGTATTTCTCGCAGCTGGGTGCGTTGTGCTTCGCTCAAGTCTAGGTCCCGCATGGCCTGGTGCCGTTCGCGGCCAGTTGTGCCCTCTAGGGCAGCCAGCTGGTCAGCGGTGAGGATGGCTTCTATTTGGTTGTGGGCATTCTCTTTAATTGCTTCTAGCTCCGCTTGTTGGGCTGGGGTGAGGTTGAGTTCTTCGGCCACGTCAGGGGGTAACGCACTGGCACTAAAGACTTTGAACATGGCTGGGGCGGCCAGTAAGGTAGTTAACATCAGAGCCCCGCCGAGGAATTGTTTGATGGTGGAATGCATGGTTAGAAATCTCATCGGTTGATTGCCTGTGTGCTTAACGATGGCCTTATCCTAGCCAGGGGATAGCGATGGTGACTGCTAGCAGAAGTCACCACTTGGGGAGGACTGGAGTCATGGGGTGGGGCATGACTTTAGTCACTAGTCATGGGGAGTGACAGTGTAACTATAGAATTTTGGGTAGGGTGGTACTGAGGAGGCCACCGCCTACCGCTTCGCCAATGCCAAACTGCCAGTTTTTTTGACATGAGCCGCGCCATCCAGTTCCATAACCATCCATTTCGCTTTTTGCTCTACCTGGAGTGGGGCCTGCTGGCGGTGGCCATTACCAGCATTGTCACTACGCCGCCGCTGCGGGAGGCGGCTCGGCGTGGTTTAACCCATGGGCAGACGTTTGCTCAGTGGCCCTTATTCACGGTTGGTTGCCTCCTGTTGTTTGGTCTGTTGGGGTTGTATTTACCGACAAAAGGATTTTGGCAACAGTTGGGCCATATTGCCCTGCAGGTCGTTTTGATTTTGGTGGCATCGGGCCTGATGTTGCGGGGAACCCGTCTATTTCCGTTTATTTATCTGGTGTTGGTGATCCGCAGCTGTTTAATGGTGGGGCTGATGAGCCAGGTGACGGTGACGGCCCTGGCATTTTTGTTGTTTATGACCACCCTGGGGCTGAAGTTTAGAAGATTGGCAGGGGAGAATGGACCACCCATTCCTCGACCTATGCGCCATTTGATCGGTAGCCTCCAGATGAATCTGATTGTGTTCTTTGGTTTGGCCCTGGTCTTTACGCTGTTGTTGGTGAATGCTTTGCTCAATGAAAGGACCATCCAAAATCGGTTGAAAAAGGCCAATGAGGATCTGCAACGGTCTGCGACCCAGGTCAAACAGCTGGCAACAGTCGAAGAGCGTAGCCGCATTGCTCGGGAGATTCATGATTCCCTGGGCCATTCCCTAACGGCCCTCAATATTCAGCTAGAGGGAGCGATCAAACTTTCCCAACGAGATCCTAAAAAGTCCCAGGAACTGCTGACGGAGGCCAAGCGGTTGGGGTCTGTGGCACTCCAGGATGTGCGTCAGTCTGTAGCCACCCTGCGGAATAAATCGACCGATCAAAATTCTCTTCAGAGTCGGTTAAATAGTCTGGTGAATATGTTGAAGACGAGTACGGGGATTACGCCTAATATTAATATCCAACTTTTACAGCCGTTACCGGAGGCGATGAGCATGGCCCTTTATCGTCTGGTGCAGGAGGGGATAACTAATATTGTTAAACATGCTGAAGCAACGGCGGTGGACCTGAGTTTGATGGTGGATGAGCAGGGGATAAGGTTGTTGTTGCGAGATGATGGCCATGGGTTTGATCTGGGGCAAACGTCTACGGGATTTGGTTTGCAGGGCATGCGGGAACGGGCCCAGGCGATGGGGGGGAATTTGACGGTGAATAGTCGACCGGGGGAGGGGTGCGAGATTCGGCTGGTGGTGCCGGCAACGGGGTGAAGCGGGGCATGAAGGGGTGAAGACGGGTTGCTGTGGGGGTATCCCTTGTGGGTGGCCGCCGACTAGGAGAGTGGGGTTATGAATCAATCGTCTCAACAAAACAATTCAGGGCTCATTGCGGTGATGCTGGTGGATGATCAGCAGATTATTCGGCAGGGGTTAAAGACGTTGTTGGAGCTAGAGGACGACATCTGCATTGTGGGGGATGCGGACAATGGAGAGACGGCGTTGGCTTTATTGGGGCAGCTGCAGCGGACTGGCCAACTACCGGCGGTGGTGCTGATGGATATGCGGATGCCGGTGATGGATGGGGTGGCGGCGACGGGTGCGATCGCAACCCAATACCCTGCCATCCAGGTCCTAGTCCTCACCACCTTCGATGACGATGAGCTGATTGCCCAGGCCATGGCCGTGGGGGCTAAGGGCTACCTACTCAAGGACACTCCCTCCGAAGAACTGGCCCAGGCCATTCGCTCCGTGGCCAAGGGCTACAGCCAGTTTGGTCCTGGCATTTTAGAAAAAATGCTTTCCGGGCAGCAGCAGCCTGCGGCAGAAGTGCCAGAAGGATTCGATGAATTGACACCTCGGGAAAAGGAGGTGCTGCGGCTGATGGGCACCGGGGCGAATAATCGGGAAATTGCTGAGGCGCTGTTTTTGTCAGAAGGCACCGTGAAGAACCATGTGACTAGGGTTTTGGGTCGGTTGGGACTGCGCGATCGCACCCAGGCCGCCCTACTTGCCATCAAACTATCCGCCAAATTGTCACCGTAGGGGCAATGCCACTACAACACCCATTCCAGCCCAATCCCCAACCGACTATCCGTCGCCCCCGGCGCAAATTGCCATTCCACATCCGTCGCCAACCGCAGTCGCTCCGTTAACCCATAGCCAAACTCCAACTGGGTAATCATCACCGCATCCGCTTCCGTCGGACTGACCCAACTCTGGGTATAGGCAAAATCAGCCCCCCCGCCCCGCGACGGTACCACCTTCACCTGAAAACCCACCTGCACACCGCTTTCCCGATAGTCCACCGCCTCCACATGGCGATAGCCCACAAGCGGGGCCACATTCACATAGTCCCCCAAGGGCAACAGGTAATACCGCACGTGGGCCCCATAGGCCTCCCGGTCCCGGTCATTGCCATCAAAATTGGCCCCATAGTCGGCATTTACCGTCAGGGGTAGATCCCCCACAAACACATCTTCTACCCCAATGGCCAGTCCCCGTTCATCGCGACTAGAGGGAAACAGGGCATAGCTCAGCTGAAAACGGGTCGGAAAGCTAGGCTCATGGCGGATAGCATCCAGGACATCCGGGGTATTTCCCAACCATTCCTGGAGCACCGGGCTGCTTTCCACCGTACCCGGTGCCAGATCTAGTTCATCATCAAATTGCTCAAATTGTTCAGGATGTATAGGTTCCGCCAGGGCCGCTGCCATCGGCACGAAGGCGACCATAACCAGAGCCAGCAGGCAAACGGCCCGACTGTAAACATCAGCCATGTTTAACCAAACCCATGCTTGCTTATCCTCAGATGACGACGCTGATCCAAATGCGATGACCGCGCCTATTCTACAAAAATCGTAAGGGATCCACAGGGTTGCCATCGCGGCGCACTTCAAAGTGCAAATGTGGCCCCGTCGACAGACCGGTAGAACCCACTGCAGCTATAGCCTGCCCTTTTGACACCGATTGACCCTCACTGACATTGAGACGACTGGCATGGGCATAAAGTGTCGTCAGGCCGCCCCCATGATCAATAATCACCGAATTCCCATAGCCCCCATACCAGCCAGAAAAAATAATCGTACCCGAGTCCGCCGCCACAATGCCCGTGCCATAGGGTGCGCCAAAGTCCACCCCCGCATGAAACCGGTTATAGCCCAACACAGGATGAAACCGAGAGCCAAAGCGGCTGGTAATCTGGCCCGCAGTGGGGAAACTCATTTGACCGGTCCCCACCACCCCGCCAGTGGCAGCCGCCACCCGCTGCCGGATTAAATTAGCCAAACTTTCAGAATCTCGGACCAACTGAGCCTGGGCCGCTTCCAGGGCGCTGCGATTTTCCTTCAGCCGGGTGATCAGCTCATTTTGCTGGCCCGCCTGGGCCTCAAACTGATCGCGCTGGGCTAGGAGTTGCTGCCGCAATAGGGCAATGGAATTTTTCTGAGCTTCCACCCCCTGCTGCTGTCGCACGATCATATCCGCCTTGGCCTGGACCTCCGCCATCACATTACTATCCGCCTCGTACACCTTACTCAGCAGATAGCGCCGCTCCAAAAACTCATTTAAATTCTCGCTTTTCAGCAGTAAGGCCCAGCCCTCCGCATCCTTTTGCCGCTGCATAAACTGTAGTCGTCGCACCGCCGCGATGCGGACCGTTTCATATTCCTCCTGGGCCCAGCCAAACTCATTTTCCAACTGTTTTAGCCGTTCCTGCGCTTGGGCGAGTTGAAACTCCGTATCCCCAATTTTGAGGTCCGTAATCGTAATACTGTCCTGCAAACCATCCAACTGCTGGGCCGCTTCTCGCTCTAACTTTTGCAGTCGATTTTGCTCAGCTTCTAACTCCTGTTGTTGCTGCTCTAAATTTTTCTTCTGTTGCTCTAGTTGTTCCAGGGGCACATTATTTTGGGTTTGCCCTATGGCCATAGGTACCAAACAACAGACGCAAACTATGATGCTGACAAAGAGAGATATAAATCGCTGTGATCGTCTTACCGTCATTCGTTTTGTCAGAAACTCTCTAAAGCACTCAAATTATGGCAATCAGGGATCACACCTCCCCTCGGGAGAGGCTGCGGGGCGTTCAAAGCACACGAAGCATATAATAGTCTGACTTTGCCGTTTGAAAAACGAAATTCGTCTGTACGAATAGGTATACGAATAGGTGGCTAGCTCTCCATCGGCGCAATACAGTCCGGCCCCTCATTCCGTGGACTATTTACCCTTGAGCGCATTTCTTTGCGAGGTATCGTTAGAGTAAATCGCCCTCGTCTCTCTGCTCGTAAACTTTGGGGCAGATCACTCCTAACGGGTCATCCGTGTCAAATGTCTTCAGCCAGACGGAAACCCGCGTGTTGATAGAAGTTGGGCCGGAACCAGTTGCGATAGTGGGGCAATGCCCCGGCTCCACAGCTGATCCAGGAGCCTCCAGCCATCATTTGGTGTAGGTGATCAAAATAGGAGGCGGAGTAGTCTTCGTACAGGGGATGGGGTTGATAACCGGGCAGAGCGGTGAGGTGATCCCTGAGCCACTCCCAGGTATTGCCACGCAGGTCGTAGATGCCCATCGCCGTTTGGGCGGTTGGCCTAGCCCCCACCGCATGGGGAGACCCAAACTGGCCGTCGAGGTTGTAGTCCTCCACCGGTTGGGGATGGGGGGACTCGCCGCAGACCGCCCGGTGCCACTCCGCCTCTCCCATCAGACGGGTGTGGCGTCCGGTGCCTTCGTTATACCAGCGACAGTAGGCAACCGCCTCATGGTAGTTCACCTCAACTGGGTACTGACCGGGCAGAACCATTTCATCAAACATAGCCCGATACCGATAGCCCTCCGGCGATTGGGAATCTCTCAGCCAAAATTTAGGATGAGAGATGGCCTGCTGGGTTTTCCACTCCCAGGCGGCGGCAGACCAGTAGGTGGAGGTCTCGTAGCCCCCCGCCTGGACAAAGGCTAGAAACTCCGCGTTGGTAATCTGGTATTTGCTCACCCGAAAAGGGGCGACCTCAAGGGTGCGATCGCCATAGTCAATATCCCAACCGTAGCTAGGGGCATCCTGGGGTTTTCCCAGACGCACGGGCCCTCCCGCCACCGCCACCAGGGGGTTAGGGCGAGCATCACCGTTGCCGGGCAGGTATACCCAATCGGCAGGGCGGCGGACCATCTCCACCGGCAATTGCCGGATCAGCACAGATGAGGTTTCGATGTGAATATACTGATGCTCGATCGCCATCATCAGGGCCCAAAGGGGATGGCCAGAGGTGACGGGGGCGGTGAAATCGCTCCGGTGAATCAGATCGGCGATGCGATGGTAGACGGCTTGGCGATAGCCCCAGACCGAAGCTAGGGCAGCCCGGCGCAGCTGGGCAACCTTGCCGGCAATTTCATGGGGTTTTTCGGGGTCAACCCCCACGGCAAATAGGTCTTCGTAGTCCGGATGCAGGGCCTCTTGGATCAAGCCAACCCGCCTGAGTTTGTTGATGTAAAAGACAGCGGTATGACCCAGGTAGAAAATCAGCAAATTGCGCAGAGGGTCAGGGCTGAGATAGAAGGGTTCATCCCCCACCAGGCTCTGCCATAGACGGTCTTCCAGGGTCCAGGCCCGCTGGTAGTAGGCTAAGACCGCCTGGGAATCACAGCGATCGAGGCAGGGCGGTGTGGCAAGGGCGGTCTGGATCATGGTTTTTCCCATTACACGTTTTGGATAATCCGATTGGGGCCATTGAGGCTATTTCAATGGCTATTTCAATATCGGTGGAAAACGCCAAAATTGCATCGGCCTGACTACTGGCGATCGCTTTATAGCGTAATCCTGGATCAACAGTAACCACCTGCTTAAAGTCAAAATTGCCCTTTGTCTTTCTCGCATCAAGGCCATCAAAAATAGCCCAGTACAAATCCCTTTCCCAAGTCGTTTAAGAAAAGCGTGGATTAATCAGATGATCTCAAAAAAATTTTCTCAGGAAAACTCACAGGAAATACATTTCCTTGCTTTCTAGTTAGAGGTTTTAAGGTCTTAAAAAGACTGGCCCACAAACCCTAAATACCATAATTATCTCGAAAGCTAATATGATTCAAATCATGAAAATTGGATGAAACGAAGAATAGTGATAGGGAGCCAAGGAAGGTAATTATCCGCTAGGTCACCGGCGGCAGAGAATGACCCCGAACCATTGCATTGGATCGGTCCAGGTTTGCACGGGAGAAAGTCCCTGCACTTGCAGATAGTGCTGCATCTGCTCCAGGTTAAATTTGCGAGAAATCTCCGTGCGGATGCTTTCCCCAGGAGTTAGCTCGATACTCAGATCCAGTGTCTTCAACTGCACTGACTGGGGTTGCTGACAGCGTAAATACATTTCAATCTGGCAGTCCTCAGGGTTATAGATGGCTTGGTGGTGAAAGGCCTCCAGGTTGAAGTTGCCGGTAAAGCGGTAATTGAGATGGGCCAGCATATTCAAATTGAAGGCAGCGGTGACCCCCTGGCAATCGTTGTAGGCGGCTTCTAGAATGGCGGTATCTTTTTGTAGGTCAATGCCCAGCAGAAAATAATCGCCCGCCTCCAGCACGGAGGCAACCTGGGCGAAAAACTGGTCGCACTCTAGGGGCGTGAAGTTGCCCAGGCTGCTGCCCAAAAACAACAGCAGGCGCGGAGCTCTGGCGGGGGTAGGTAAGGCATTTAGGGCCTGCCCATAGGTGCCCACCAGGGCCTGCACCTGCAGGGTGGGGTAGTCGGTCAGCAATTGGGCGGCGCTGTCCGCCAGGATGCCCGCACTCACGTCAATGGGCTGATAATACAGAGGATGGCCCTGGGCCTGGTAAGCATCTAGCAGTAGACGGGTTTTGGTGGAACTGCCACTACCCAGTTCCACCAGTTCACAGGCTCCTGTAGCTTGGGCGATCGCCCTGGCATAGTGCTGCAAAATCCAAGCTTCCGTACGGGTCGGATAGTACTCCGGTAAGCCACAGATCTGTTCAAATAATTGGGAACCGCGATCGTCGTAAAAGTATTTTGGTGGCAATACCTTTGGAGATTGGGTCAGCCCCTCAATCACGTCTTGCCCCTCAAGCCCACTAGAAAACTCAGGGGAGTCCAGGTAGACAGTCTGAAAACGTCCATCTGGTGTACTAGTGGATTTCTCAAGGGGAAGGGGGGTGGGAGATATCATTGGCGGGATGACATGAATATGTTGTGCTGTGGGTGTTGTGTTATGGCCTCTGCTCCTTTGCAAAGGGGCAGAGGCCATAACAATAATTGAACGAATCTAATTATTAGCTAGCCTCAAGTTTGGTTTGTATTCCGCTAGTTCTAAAATTGCTAGGTTCAGATTACGTTCTGCATCAAAATACGAATTATAATCATTGACAAATGCAACAAACTTAATTACCGAGCATTGTGATCAATCTGAGTTATCAATCTTACTAAATTGCACAATAAATTCCTTGGACATCTCCTTAATTGAGGGTACGATATCGCAAATACCATCACAAATTTGACTGGTCTAGGTAGGGGAAATATTGTCAATTCTCAGCGTCGAAGTCAGGCTCCACTCTAACTCATCACCTGGGTTTTGTGACCAGTTTTCAACAATGCCAGTAATCATTTTAGAGTTGGGCTTTTGATAATCGATCCCCACTGGTAGATTGCAGCGTGGTATGGCGTTCATCCAACTTTTGGGTCAAAGTTTTACAAGGAAACGATTTCAAGCTAACTACTTGAAACAAGCCAAGACTATGCCAAAGCTAGAAAAATGATTGTAATCAAGAAAAATGGCAGAAAAACAGCCATAGAAGGAATTAGAACAGATAATTGACAGATAATTGTGAGATTTGAGAAGTATTATAAACTCTTAATGTTGTTTAGAAGCTTCAGAGACAGGGTAATTTGACTCTAGGACTTACGCATTGACAAAACGCAAGAAACATGGTGGGTTTAAGGGTAGTGAACTGGTAGTGATCTGCAAGTAGTGAAGAGGTTCAAACCTATACCAAACATGAATTGTAATCATGGATAAAAGACCAGATAGTACCCCCATAATTTTCCAAATTTTTTAAGAAAAAGAGAGACTTCCGCATTAACCTAGAAATGCGTTGACGGAAAGTATTATTTAACCTTTCAATATGATTAGTTAGCCCAGTTTACTTATCAACAGCTTTGTGCAGTTTTCTGGAAATAACTTGACGATAAACCGGCCCAAAGTCGGTATATGCAACAGCACATGTACTGAAGGATTCTAGGGAGGATACTGTGATGGATCTGCTGTATCGTATTGCTCCGGCAGCTGATGTGGAGTTAGCCGAGGCCCAGGGTTGGTTTGAGTCGGCGGATCTGGCGGCGGAGGGATTTATCCACTGTTCGTTTTTGCATCAGGTGATGGGGGTGAGCCGTCGTCACTATGGGGGCCAGCAGGGACTGGTGTTGTTTTGCATTGACCCGACCGCCGTGGATTGTGAGATTCGAGTGGAGAATACGTCCGGTGGGACGGAGTTGTATCCCCACATTTATGGTCGAGTGCCTTGGACTGCTGTAAAGCAGGTGTATCGGGATACTTATGGTGCGACGGGGGTATTTGAGTTGCCGTTGGGGTTGCGATCGCAATAACTCCACGCCGCGATCGCAATAACTCCACGCCGCGATCGCAATAACTCCACGTTGCGATCGCAATAACCCCACGCCGCGATCTCAATAACTCCACGCCGCGATCGCAATAACTCTGCTCCGCCAACAGCAGCATCCAAAAAAGGCTCGAAACCTGGAGTTTCCCTCACCCTAAATCCCTCTCCCGGGGGGAGAGGGACTTTGACGGCCTGCCTCCTCTCAGTATTTGCCTGTAAAAACTTATTGCCCTCTTGTAGCCATCCCGTAGGACACATCACTTTCCTGGGACGAGTCATAACCATGGGCAATCGACAGATCATCAAACGAGTTAGGCAACGCTGGGTGGCTATGGCCTGCTTGGGCAGCGTGGGGTGGCTGGGGCTATCGGTGCCTAAGCTATCGGTATCGGCCCAGGCCCCTGCTGGCCAATCCCAGATTTGCATTGATGAAACTAGCTTTTATCAACGTGACCGGGTGACTGTCCACGCCTACTGGAGTGAGCAGGCCTTTAGGGAAGGATCTTTACAGGCAGGGGCCAACCATTTGGTCAAGGCCCTAGAGTTGGTCAGTACCGTTGAGCAGGATGCTACCAAGGTGCAAATCTTAGAAGAGTTTGTGGCGGAGAACACTATTACCGGCGGTTGGTTGCTCCATGGGGTGGATCGCCTGATGGCCCAGGGCGATACCGATGCTGCGCGGACTGTATTGTTATCAGCCCGTGACGCTGCCCAGGAACTTCCCACGGGCTATAGCCGCTTAAAAATAAAGCTGCTGACCACCATGGCAACAGACTATGGGGCCATAGGTGACCTAGCGGTGGCTGGAGACTTACTTTTGCAGGCCCGACAACTGGAGCCAAATTTGGAAGGAGTTGAGTTTAAGGTAAATGCGCTGACGTCTATTGCCCAGGGGTATAACGAGATTAGGGACTATAGCACGGCAACAGAGCTGGCTGCCCAGGCTTTGCAACTGGTGGCGGTGGTTAACTACCCAGACTCGGTAAGTCGAGATCAGGCGGTGGCTGCGATCGCAACAATCTATGCCCAGGCAGGCGATTTGGACCAGGCCCTGACCTTAGCCCAATCTATTGAGCAGCCCTACGAGCGAGAGAGTGTCATTGGGGATGTAGCCTTGTCAGCGGTGCAAGCGGGCCAGCGAGACCGGACCAAGGACTTAGTCCAGCAGCTCACCCTGGAGCAGCCGACGATCCGCGCACTGCAAGAGATTGGCCTACATTTAGCCAGTATTGGCGATAAAACAGAGGCTTTGTCTTATTTTAACCAGGCGATTGTCGCCATTGAGACATTTGGTTATCCAGGTCCCCAGTTTACCCAGGCGATGGTAGATGGCGGTTTTGCCGAGCAAGTGCTGGAGGCATTGGCGGTGGCACCGGCGGGACGCATCCAGGTATATGGTCTGATGGATGTGGCCAACCACTATAGTACGGTGAACAATCCGGCCGCTGCTAGGAACGTGTTGCGACAGGCCCTAGTGGCGACGGAAAATGTGGAACAAACCTATGAGCAGCAGGCATTATGGGAAGAGATTCTGAGGCGAGCCATGGTGCTAGAAGATTATGAGCTGGCCCTTTCGACCGTCGAAACCCTGGTGGCTAAGGAGCTAACATATGACGAGCTATCAGATTACACCGCCATTGGCGGGGCCGCTGCCAGGTCAGGCCAGATTGATCTGGCCCTCCAGGTTGTTGAACGCATTGACCCGAGTTATCGCTCCAACCGGCATCGGGTCTGGCGGGAAATTGCTGGGGCTTATGCTGTTGCGGGTGACTTTGAAGCGGCCTTTGCCATGGCCGAAAAGACCCAGTCCTCTGCAGAGGACTATGCCCAGGCATTGGTAAAAATTGGGCTATCACAACGACAGGCTGGACTCTTGGATGAGTCAGCCCAAACCATCGATCGGGCGGTTCAGGTGGCGGAGGGCTTGCCCCGTATTGGCAGCCGGTTAGAGACGCTGAACTTTATTGCCTTGGCCCAGACCCAGGCTGGGCAACCCGTACCTGAACTGTTTGAGCGGGTGTTGGGGATGGTGGGAGAAGTCGCGGCAGACCCTTATGAGTCATTTACGTTACAAACGGTGGGGACTGGCTGGGTGAATGCGAGAGAGTATGGGTTGGCATTGCGATTGTTGGATGCGATCGCACAAGTAACCCCCGAAAACCCACTATGGAGAACCCTATTGGTGGAGCGCTTAATGGCCGAAAAAGACTATGCAACGGCGTTAGACATCATAGAATCGCGGGATGTCTCTACCATTGAGGTAGATGAGATGTTGCAGATTGCAGACCGCTATATCCAGGCAGGTCAAACGGACCAGGCAGTGAGGATTTTGACCCGTGTTTCCAGTGCCCCTGGCAGCGGGACTCGTCAGCTGTTGCGGGTGGCAGAACTGTATGCCCACCTAGGCCAGGATCCGGTATCGCCGGTGTTAGCTCGGGCATTTGAGATGGCCCAGACGGTGCCAGGAGACGAATCCAAGATGCTTTACATCAAGGAAGATTTGATCGTGGACGATCCTGAGGATCGGGGTAGTCTCTACGAGGAGATTGCGGTGGCCTATGGTAGAGCAGGAGAGTTTGAGCAGGGAATAGCGATTGTCCAGGCGCTGCAGGAGCGGGATACGCGCGAACAGGCAATGAATCGGTTGAACTGTTATCGCGGTTTTTGAGCCTATGGGTTGGTTAGGGGCTTGGCGGGTGTTTCATTATCCATACTGCTCGGCATTGGCCTCAGCTTTCTGGGGGTTAGCCGTCGGTAGGTGTTGGTAGCACCTGCCGATGGTGCCAAATTATTAGGTTCTAGTCAGCCGCGGACGTCGCGACATTAGATGAAAGTAGGACAAAATTTTATCGTCGTCAAGATACAAAGTATTAACCCGGAAGCTGGGTACTTCATATTGAAGAAAGTTGATGGGTGATGATTTGCCTGGTCAGGCAGCAGAGTTCGTGCTTGCTCTAGATACCTGGCAAATGTAGCGATTTACTATAACTAACGTAGCGATTTGCTATAACTATTGAAAGCTTTTACCTCAAAACTGTGATGCAGAAAGTTCGATTATTCTTGGCGTCCTCGTCAGAGCTGAAAGAAGATCGGGAGCAGTTTGAAATTTTTATCTATCGCAAGTGCAAAGCCTGGTTTGATCGGGGCATTTTTTTGCATCTAGACATTTGGGAAGATTTCCTCGATGCGATGTCGGCAGAGGGATTACAGAGCGAATATAACCAGGCAATTCAAGGCTGCGATATCTTTGTGCTGCTGGCGCTTAATAAGGTGGGTAAGTACACCGCCGAAGAATTTGAAAAGGCGTTTGGCACGTTTTCGGAAACACGGAAACCATTTATTTTTACGTACTTTAAGCCATCGGAGACGCGGGACCGGGATGAGTTAAAGAGTCTGTGGGCGTTTGAAGACAAGCTAAAAGAGCTAAAGCACTACAAGACAGAATACAAAACTATTGAAGGGTTGCGGGAGCACTTTGGCAATCAGCTAGATAAGCTAGCTGCCAGCGGTTTTCTGGAGCTGAAGACAGATGATAGGGCCCAGGGAGCTGCAGATGGGCCATCTGGTAGTACGGAGAAGACGGTGACCGTGTCAGGGGATGGGAACAAGGTATATCAAGATGTGCATGACAGCACCATTAATGACAGCTCTAAAACCTACCACATCGACAAGATTGACTCAGCGAGGTTTGAGTAGCTGTGGGCGATACCAAGATTTACAACATCGACTCGATTGGAACCGCCCAGTTTGTCTATCAATCCCTGGACTATCAGGCGTTGACCAAGCAAATTGAAGAAAAGCAGGAGTTTGTCGAGTATCTGCAGGCTACGGGCAAAACAGATCGGGCGCTACAGGCAGGGGCTGAACTGGAGCAGCTGGAGCAGCAGCTGGAGCAGTTTAAAGAGAACGTGCTGCGGTTATATGAAACCTTTACCAAGATTGAAATCAACAGTGAACGCCTAGCCCAGGCGAAGGCCCACTTTGACCAAGGGGAATTTCGAGAAGCCGATGCCATCTTAAATGCAGAAGACATGGCGCGGGATCTGGAGCAGCTGATTGCACGGGATGGGCAGCTGGATCAGGAAAAGGCTGAGGTGGCTAAAAATAGAGCCCAGCTGGCCAATGAATATGTGATTAAGGCACGGCTGTGGGCTACTTTTTACGATCAACCTAATCGGTTTGAGCAGGCCTGTGGGTATTTTGAAGAGGCATTGCGGGCAGCTCACACACCGGAAATCGGGTTTGAGTATGCCCTATTTTTGCAAGAACACAACTGCTTTAATCAGGCAAAGCTGCTGTATGAAGAAGCGTTGCACATCCGACGCGAGTTAGCCGAGGAGAACCCGCGCACCTATTTGCCAGACGTGGCGCATACGCTGAACAATTTGGCGATTTTGCAAAAGGCGCAAAATGAGTATGGAGCGGCCCAGGGGAACTACGAAGAAGCGTTGCAGGTGTATCGCGAGTTAGCCGAGGAGAACCCGCGCACCTATTTGCTAGACGTGGCGATGACGCTGAACAATTTGGCACTTTTGCAAAAGGCGCAAAATGAGTATGGAGCGGCCCAGGGGAACTACGAAAAAGCGTTGCACATCCGACGCGAGTTAGCCGAGGAGAACCCGCGCACCTATTTGCCAGACGTGGCGAATGTGCTGAACAATTTGGCGAATTTGCAAAAGGCGCAAAATGAGTATGGAGCGGCCCAGGGGAACTACGAAGAAGCGTTGCACATCCGACGCGAGTTAGCCGAGGAGAACCCGCGCACCTATTTGCCATACGTAGCAATGACGCTGATTAATCTAAGTATTTTTTATTTACAGGCCAAACCTGACCCGAAAAAATCAGTGGCCATGGCCATGGAGGTTGTGACAATTGCCTCTGAGTTTCCTCAGATTCCTATGGTGGCTCGTTATGCTGAAGCCGCTCACCAGGTTTTAGCCGCCCATGGCATAGACGAGCCAGGTAACCCTATGCCACCAGCATCATAAAAGCGGGGATCCACCGGGAGTGCCCCTACATTACTCTTCCAAACTGCGGGGGTCCAACGCATCCCGTAGCCCATCCCCCAGCAAGTTAAAACACAGTACCGTAATCACAATCAACGCCGCTGGCGGCCAAATCAACCACGGATGCAACACCAAAATCGACGCATTCGTCGCCGCCGACAGCATATTCCCCCAGGACGCATCCGGCTGCTGAATGCCTAGGCCAATAAAACTCAGGGCCGACTCCGAGAGAATGTACCCCGGAATCGCCAGGGTGGCCGAAATAATCACATAGGTAGCCGTCTGGGGCAAAATGTGCCGCAAAATGATGTGCAACGACCGCCCACCCATGGACTGACTCGCCTGCACAAAGGTGCGCTCTTTCAGCGATAACACCTCACCCCGAATAATCCGCGCCAGCCCAGTCCAACCAATAAACGACAGAATCAGGACAATCAACAAAAACCGCTGGGAGCTGCTCAGCTCCGCTGGCAACACCGCCGCCAACGTCACCAACAGGAAAAAGCCCGGAATGGACATAATCATCTCCACAAAGCGCATGATCACCATGTCGAGGGTGCCGCCAAAGTAACCGGAAATGCCGCCAATTAAAAGGCCCAAAGGAAACGTGATGAGAATCCCCACCAAGCCAATGCTGAGACTAATCCGCCCCCCATGGATCAACCGGCTCAGCTGGTCCCGCGCCGACTCATCCGTACCCAAAATATTCCACTTACCCTCACCCACCGTGCCAAACAAATGCCGGTCAAAGGTAATCCCTTTAAACAGTTGTACTTCCTGCAGCTGCATAGAATCTTCGAAGGAAATACTTTTGACGAAGGGTATTTTCAGTTGAAATAATTGATACTTTGCCCCCTTTACCCACAGACGAATTGGCGACGGCTGCGAAAAATCCGTTGCCGTCATCCGCTCCCCCGTGTCAATATCCACCGGCCCCTGGGAGATCGGATACACATGGGGACCGATAAACTTTTTAGATGTTTGGTCCCGCCAATATACCGTCGTGGGCGGCAACAACGATCCATTGAACTGCTGCTCATAGGGATCATAGGGAGCCGTGAGTTCGGCAAAGGCTACGGTCAGGTAGAAAATAATCAGTACCGTGGCACCAAACCGGGCCAGGGAGTTTTGTTTGAGTTTATTCCACCAGGTAGAAGCCATGGATGCGGGGGGAGGTTAGTAGGGATTGGGGCTATTCTAATCTGTCTGATGCGAAGCGACTAGCATGGAGCCGATGCCGGAGTTGGTAAAGGTTTCCAACAGCAGGCAATGGGGCACACGACCGTCGATGATGTGGGCTCCGCGCACACCTTGGGCCAGGGCACGCACGCAGCAAGTGACCTTGGGAATCATGCCGCCGGAGACGATGCCGGAGTCAATTAGGGCGCGGGCTTCTTGGATGTCCAATTTGTTATAGAGGGTGGAGGGATCGTGGTAGTCCTTGAGAATGCCGGGGGTGTCGGTGAGGAGAATCAGCTTTTCGGCACCGAGGGCGGCGGCCAGCTCCCCGGCGACCGTATCGGCATTGATATTATAGGGCTGGCCATCATTATCGGCGGCCACGCTAGAAATGATGGGGATATAGCCTGCCTCCACCAAGGATTTGACCAGCTTGGGTTCGATCCGGGTGACTTCCCCCACAAAGCCCACCCCCTCGGCAGCATGGGGCCGGGCGGTGATCAGATTGCCGTCCTTGCCGCAGAGACCAACGGCGCTGCCGCCAGCGGCATTGACTAGGCCCACCAAGGATTTGTTCACCCGTCCTACCAGAACCATTTCCACCACGTCCATGGTGGCGGCATCGGTGACGCGCAGGCCGTCTTTGAACTGGGCTTCAATGTTGAGCTTATCGAGCCAGGTGTTGATTTCGGGACCGCCGCCGTGGACTAGGACAGGGCGAATGCCAACACAGGCCATGAAAACAATGTCGCGAATGACGTCATCTTTTAGGGTGGGGTCTTTCATGGCGGCCCCCCCGTATTTAATCACGACGGTGCGGCCTTGGAATTTTTGGATGTAGGGTAGGGCTTCGCTGAGGATTTGGACGCGGTTGGCGGCAGTTTCCATAGGGTGGTGAAGGGACGAAGAGAGTAAGGGGGAAAATGGGAACGGGAATTAGGGTTGTTTAAGGGTGCTGCTGGTGGCGGGGTTTTCGGCGATGACGGTTTGGAGGGTTTCTAGAGTGCGTTGTGCGATCGCACCCACCTTCTCCCCCGACTGAAATACCACTGTGGCATCGGCCTGGGCATAGCGATTTTGGCGCTGCTCCAATAGCGTCGTCAGCTTATCGCGCAGGTTGCCATCCTTTAATAACGGTCGAGAAGTGTCACGGCTAAGGCGGAGCATCAGTTCATCAATGGAAACATTGATCCACACCACCAGACCCAAATGCAGGTAGCCCCAGTTTTCCTGTTTGATCACCATGCCGCCGCCGGTGGCAATCACCGTGCGGGTATAGGGAGCCACCCGAGCCAGCACCTGGGTTTCAAGATCGCGAAAAGCCGCTTCACCCTGCTCGGTAAACACCTGATTAATGCTCTGGCCCGTGGCCTGCACAATCACATCGTCCGTGTCGATAAAGCGGTAGTTAAGCAGGTGGGCCAGATGTTTGCCGATGGTGGTCTTGCCGGAGCCCATCATGCCCACCAGGTAGAGGTTTGTCCCTTTAAGGAAGTCTGCGGTCATGCCAAGGTTGAATTCAGACTGCGTTTTTGACCCACCTATTATCGGACTAAACTTACCCCCAGCCAAATCTGTAGCTTTTTGTAGGGTAAAAGCTGGTGTCAAGACACCTGTAGCACATAAGCACTACTACTCGGCCCGATCTAACAGCGCCTGCCACAGCCGCTGCGGCCCCCCGCCACCGCTATAAAACAGTAGGTCGATCAGCAATTGAAAGGCTAGTTTTTCCAGGGTGTCGGGCTGCTCCACCGAGTCCATCCGCTCAGCGTAGGTATTACTAAACCGATCCAGATAGTCCCCCAAGATGGCCACTCGATGGGGCGGTGTACCATCCGCTGTAGCTTTTTCTAAGGCAATGATCGCCTGGTGGATGGTCTGCCGATGCTGGCCTGCCAGCTGGGCGGTAATTAATACCAAGGCCCGAGCTTCATCCACATCCAGCTTTTTCCGACCTTGGCCCTTGCGCAATGGGCTCGACTGCCGCAACCGCCACAGGTTAACCCGGTCCGACAGCAGAGTGTTTAACTGGAGTACTTTTGCCTGGTCCAAAATCGCCTCGGACCCAATACCCACAAGAGTTTCCAGGGCAAGCAGCACGAGGTCGAGCTGGCCCTTAATGGAGCGTAACTGGTCAAGGGTAAGGTTAGCGGACACCGTTGAGAGGAAACTACACAGCCACGTTGTAGTTTAGCGCCGCATTGTCATCTGTTATTGGTTTCAATAATTGGTTTCAAACCCTGACAACGTTCTAACTACTTTATTTGGGTACCCACTCAAATTTATTTGGGTACCCACTCAAAGCGGGACGTTTTCCCCAGGATAGTATTCAGCAGTCAGGAGTCAGGAATCAGGGCCTCACTGGCTGTTGATACCCCTTCATTTCTTCATCTATTTAGTCAAAACTTTATCCTTATCTAGTATCAAAAAGAATGAATGCATAAACAGAGAGGGCATGTGACAGGTCGCGCCAGTATTTTTGACACCTAAACCAAAGCCCAGGTGAAACCTTTCGGTTCTCCGTAGGCAAAACGACCATTCTGAACGTGGACAAGGTTTATCTTCAACGGTGGCTGGCTAGGAAAAGCCGATTACGCAATCTACCCTCCAACCAATGGCTGAAACGGAGTAGACTATGGCTCGCGCTAGCATTATTGAGGCTTATATTCAGCGACTTCTAGCCTGGAAACAGCCCATCACTCCATCCACCCGGGCGACCATTGCCGCTGAAGTGGGCATTACCCAGGGCGAACTGGATGCAATCCAGCTCAAGGTGGAGGGCCATATTGTCCGTGGCCTGAACCACCAAGAGTTTGACCTGCTTGACCGGGCGATTGATGAACTGGCCCAGGCCCAAGCCCTAGATCCGATCAATCTAGAGGTGCTCCACACCCTCGCCGATATTTATTATCAACGTTACCAACAGGACAGCAGCCAGGCCTATGGACAACAGGCGTTACTCATGGCTGAGCGCTGTATAGAACTGAAGCCCAATGACAAAAGGGCCCAAGCCTTAATTAAAGATCTGGAAAATCATACCAGTGCCCAAATCTCATTTCATCAGACAAAGCCGAACATTTTTATATTGATTGGCTTTCTGGAAAATGCCTTCAGCCCCAAGAAAATATCTCGACGGACAAAAACAAAAATTGCGCTCTTGATTGTTTTTCTACAGCAACCCGTCGTTTATCCTCAAGCAGTGGCGTCGGCAGCGGCGACTGTGGCTGTTTTTTCCGCCAGCGTAGTGGCGGTGATGGTGGGGTTGGCGAACCTAGACCGTATACCTGGATTTGCTGATGCGGCAACGGAGCCTAAGGCCGGGACAGAACTTGCCGAGGGGCCATCTAGCCCTGACAAACCGGTAAGTAACCCAGCCTTTGATCCAGGGCCTAATATTCCAGTTACATTTGACCATCCTGGCCTATTGATTGAACCTCGGCTGTCGCGATTAGGGGAATATGAAGGTGAGGATTATTACAAGCTGCATGGCATTGTGATCAATGACAGCGGTCAAGAAGTGAGAATGCTGAAATTAAAGGTGGAAATGTTAGATGGCGATGGTGTTGCCATTTCCACCATCAATCCGGTGGCTGTGACTGACCCTGGAACAATCATTTGGCCGGGCGATACCCAGTCGTTTAAGCTGTTCCATAAAATTACCCCGGATTTGATCAGCGTTCGGGTAACGGTGACTGACATTGAACAATATGAGCTGTTTAGCTCGAAATAAGTAGGTTTTAGGGGTACTAACTCAAAGCGGGACGTTTGCCCCAGGATAGTATTCCGAAGTCAGGAGTCAGGCATCAGGGCCTCACTGGCTTCTGGCCCTTGATTCCCCACCTAGCCAGGATTTTCCGGCTTAAGTTGATACCCGGTTTTAGCAAACAGGCCGTAGCAAACGGCTTTGATCGTCTTTGTAGGGCCATCCCTGGATGGCCCTACAAAGACTTTATGGAAATTTAGTTGGATTTTATCCCTATCTTTATTCCTATCTATAGGGGGCAGTGCGGAATCGATTGAATAGATAGGCAATAGGTGTTGCTGTGTTAACCATTGGGCAACGCCATGGAGTAGGCGAATTATATGGATCGAGATCGGATCATTGAGGCGTATATCCAACGCATGGTGGCCTGGGAAAAGCCGGTGAATTCAGATGTACTGGCCACGATCTCAAAACAAGTGGGGATTACCCCGGCAGAAATGCATGCGGTTAAGCGCCAGGCTAAAGCGCATTTTAGCCGGGGGCGTAAGTACGTAGAATCTGGCTACCTGGATCAGGCCATTGAGGAGATGGTCCAGGCCACTTCCTTGGACCCCCTGAACCTGGATATTCTCAATGCCCTGGCCAATGTCTATCACCTGCGCTACAACCGGGGCAGTGATCCAGCCGATCGGCAGCAAGCCCTGCTGGTGGCCAGACGCTGCTTAGAACTGAAGCCCAATGATCAAGAAGCCCAGGTGATCATTGACTTTCTGGAGCACACCACAGCGAATACCCAAGAAAAATTATCCAGGTGGACCCGGCAGAAGCTGGCTGTGGCAGCTGGGGGACTGGCGATCCTGGGGTTGGGGGTGATGGTGGTGAGTCGTCTGCCGATGTTTGCGGGCCCATCGGTCATCCTAGGGCCAACCCCTGGTACCGTCGTCCCTGGGTCTGCCATATACGACAACCAGGACGACAACCAGGACCTACCGGCAGAACCAACCACTCCGTCTCCAGCGCAGGCCTCTGCCTTTGATAGGGCGGCGGATGTGGATATTCCCGTGGTGTTTGAGCATTCTGGGTTGGTGCTGGAAGCACGCCGATCGGAGCTGGGGGACTTTGACAATGAGGTTTACTATCAGTTTCAAGGGGTCTTGGTGAACTCCACCGATCAGGAATTTCGCCAACTTACCCTGAAGGTGGAGTTTTTAGATAAGAATGGGGTTGCGATCGCAACCAAGACCAACCGAGCCATTGGCGCCAGTGATGCCATGGTGCGCCCCGGTGATAGCCACGCCTTCAGCCTGATCCAAAAAATCACCCCTGAGTTAGACACCATTCGCCTCACTGTCAGCGACATTGAGCAGGCCACTGCCCGCAACACCTACGTCCCCCCCACACCGATCAACTACAGTTGGGGCTCCTTAGCACCCGAAAACATTAGCTTTGAACTCGCTAGCCGCAGCGAAGAATTTGGCCCAGCGGTGACAGCGGCCCTGGTCACCCAGCCCCTGGCTGCTCCGCCCAACAGCCCTAGTGGGGCTAACCCCGCCGGGGCTGTTGCGTCTCAGGCAGCGGCTCAGGCCAAAAAGCCTAACCCCAGCCAACCCCAGTCAAGTAAAGAGTCAGGTAGCCCTACGTTTAACGCCGAATGGGTGATTATTAATACCAGCGATTACCCCCTGAGTGAACTTAAGCTGAAGGCAGACTTTTACGATGCCAACAGTCGCCCCTTGCAGAGTGAAGAGATTATCGTCATTGATAACAATGATACGCCGCTGCTACCCGGCGAAGTTCGCCCGTTCCGCGTCATTAAGTCCGTTTCCAGCGGCTATGAACGCTATAAGGTGTCGGTCTTAGAGGCCGAGTAGCTTAGAAGTCAATTAGGGCTAAGCCGAGGGCATCCTAACAGCCTGATACATACCTGATACACAATGGATACCCTGTAGTCTACTAAGGCTTCGTAAATTTACGTAGGCAACCCCAGCCTAACAATACATCGTAAATTCACTGAGGAGACCCAAACTAGATAGTCGTTCCTGGATCCGTATTGTTATCGTGGGAAGGAGCCAACTAACAACGTCAACGGAGTTCCCCATGGGGCGCGATCTGATTATTGAAGCCTATATTCAACGGTTACTTGAGTGGAAGGAACCGATGACTGCCGAGAGTCTAAAGGCCCTAGCCGAAGAAGTCGGTCTAGGGACGGACGACATGGCTGCCGTTGAGCAAAAGGCCCAGGATCACTTTGAGCGGGGGCGGAACTATCTAGACTTTGACTGTCTGGATGAAGCCATTGACGAACTGACCCAGGCAACCGCGTTAGCCCCCTTGCATTTTGAAAGCCTACAAACCCTGGCCTACGCCTACGATCAGCGGTATGGCAAGCAAAAAAAGGCCGCCGACAAACAGCAGGCCATTGCCCTCGCCAAGCGCTGTCTGGACATTAGACCCAGCGACGAAGGTGCGGTGATCCTAATTAGCTCCCTGGAACATGAGGCGAACAGTCGTCAAAGACTGATTTGGCTAAGTTTAGCCGCCATATTGGGAGTGGTCGCCTTTAGGCCGGTGATGGATATAGTCACCACCCGCTCGGCCGTAGAGCAGGCTCAAGAGACTGAGCTAGCCGCCGACCCCATCGCCCCCCCAGCGGAATCCGGCCCCACCGAGCCCGCCATCGCCCCCCCAGCGGAACCTGGCACCACCGAGCCCGCCATCGCCCCCGCCGCCGACATTCCCATCACCTTTGCCCAAGACGGTTTAACCCTAGATCCACGGCAATCCAGGCTAGACAATTACAAGGACTCCTCCTACTACACCCTGCAGGCCGTGGTGCAAAACACTAGTAAACAGGAAATAGACGCGCTGCAGCTCCAGGTGGAGTATTTGGACAGCAACGGTGAGATCCTCGAAAGCGAGAGTAAAGAAGCCATCGCCGACAATAACGCCACCGTCCGCCCCGGTGACTACCATGCCTTTGACCTGATCCACAAAACCACCCCAGACCTAGCCGCTGTTCGCCTAAACGTCCTTACCATGGACCAGCTGCCCGCCCCTGATGCCTACCCCCAGGAAACACCTATTCCCTATGAATGGGTGGCCCCAAAAGCTGGGCAACCCACCTTTTCCCTCGGGGCCCGTGCCGAAAACCTCAATAGCTATGACATTACCGATAGCGCCTACTTCGATGCCCAGTGGGCGGTCACCAATATAGGCGACAGTGCCATTCGCCAGCTGAAGTTCCAGGTCAATTTCTACAATCTGAGCGGCAAGCTGATCCTCAGCGAAGACGTGCTCGCTGTCTACGGCAGCGACGCCCCGATGCTCCCTGGTGAAGTGCGTCCCCTCAGGGTGATCACCTCCATTGACAAAGACTATGGGCGGTATGAGGTGATGGTGTCAGAAGTGGAATAGACAATCTGACGTTTAGCCTAACGTTTAGAGTGTTTTTTAGGGGCTGGAGGGCACGCAGCACAACAGCCCCCCAGCCCATTTACGCCCATAATAAGGAAGTGACTACCCATTACCGACCCAACTCATTTCCCCCATGGCCCGAGATCTCCGCGAATTTATCAACTTAGTCGAACAACGTGGCCAACTGCGCCGCATCAAAGCCCTAGTTGACCCTGAGCTAGAAATAGCCGAAATCTCTAACCGCATGCTCCAGTGCGGTGGCCCCGCCCTACTGTTTGAGAATGTTAAGGGGTCTCCCTACCCCATCGCAGTGAATCTCCTCGGTACCCTAGAGCGGACCTGCTGGTCCATGGGGATGGAACGCCCCGAAGAATTGGAAACCCTGGGTAAAAAGCTGGGCATGCTACAACAGCCCAAACCGCCTAAGAAAATCTCCCAGGCTATTGAGTTTGGGAAGGTTCTCTTTGATGTGATCAAGGCCAAACCCCAGCGGGACTTGCTACCTGTCTGTCATCAGGTGGTACTGAAGGGGGACGAGGTGGATCTGACCCAGATTCCCATGATCCAGCCCTACCCCCAGGATGGCGGCAAGGTGGTCACCCTGGGGCTAGTGATTACTAAGGACTGTGAAACCGGCATTCCCAATGTGGGGGTGTATCGTCTGCAGCTGCAAAGCAAAAACACCATGACGGTGCAGTGGCTGTCGGTGCGGGGTGGGGCGAGACATTTGCGTAAGGCGGCGGAAAATGGGAAGAAATTGGAGATTGCGATCGCAATTGGTGTCCATCCCCTAATCATCATGGCCGCCGCCACCCCCATCCCCGTGGACCTGTCCGAATGGCTGTTTGCCGGACTGTACGGCGGCAGCGGTGTGCATTTAGCCAAATGCAAAACCATTGACCTAGAAGTGCCCGCCGCCTCAGAATTTGTTTTAGAAGGCACCATCACCCCCGGAGAAGTAGCCACCGATGGTCCCTTTGGCGACCACATGGGCTACTACGGCCCCCTCAATGAGGCCGCCCCCCTAGTGCGGTTTCAATGTGTCACCCACCGCAAAAATCCCATCTATCTCACCACCTTTAGCGGTCGGCCCCCCAAGGAAGAAGCGATGATCGCCATCGCCCTCAACCGCATCTACACGCCCATCCTGCGGCAGCAGGTGTCTGAAATTGTAGACTTCTTCCTGCCCATGGAGGCCCTCAGCTACAAGGCCGCCGTCATTTCCATCAAAAAGTCCTACCCCGGTCAGGCCCGCCGCGCCGCCATGGCCTTTTGGACCGCCCTGCCCCAGTTTACCTACACCAAGTTTGTCATCGTCGTCGACCACGACATCAACATCCGCGACCCTCGCCAAGTAATCTGGGCCCTCACCTCCAAGGTGGACCCCAGCCGCGATGTCTTTATCCTGGCGGACAATCCCTTTGACTCCTTGGACTTTGCCAATGAGAAATTGGGCCTGGGCGGCCGCATGGGCATTGACGCCACCACCAAGGTACCCCCGGAAACCGATCACGAATGGGGGGACGAACTCAAGTCTGACCCCGATGTGGCCGCCATGGTAGAACGACGCTGGACAGAATATGGTCTAGGAGATCTGGAGATGGGTGAAGCGGACCCCAATTTGTTTGGCTATGATATTCGCTAACATTGTTCCCATGCCCTAAAAAATACCCATGGCACAAGATCGTCGACCTTGGTTTAAAACCCTATTTTGTATACGCGGTTCCGTCATCCGGGCAGTGATGCCTCGGGTGGGTATGTGTACCGGGTTTGCCCTGGGGATCACCCTATTACACCAGGCGGGTTTTGCCGTTTCCTGGCCCGTGCTGAGCAGTGTGGTTCCCAGCCTGGTGTTGGGTTTGCTGCTGGTGTTTCGCACCAATACTTCCTACGAGCGCTTTTGGGAGGGCCGCAAGCTGTGGGGCACCATGATCAACACCGTTCGCAACCTGGCCCGCCAGATCTGGGTTTCGGTAGATACCAGCCGCCAGTCTAAGGAACAGGCATTGAAGCTGCTGTTGGGGTTTGCGATCGCGACCAAACAACACCTACGCTACCAGCCCTGCGCCCCAGAACTCACCCATCTGCTACCCCCTGCCCAAATCGATCAGCTCTCGGGCATGAACAACCCACCGTTAGAAATAGCCTTTTGGCTTAACGACTACCTCCAGATCCAACAGCTCAAGGGACGGATCAACCCCTACCAATTCCAAGCCATGACCCAACAGGTCAATATCCTAGTGGACACCCTCGGCGGCTGTGAACGAATTCTCAAAACACCATTGCCCCTGTCCTACTCCATTCACCTTAAACAGCTGTTGGTGATGTACTGCATGGCCCTACCATTCCAGATAGTGAGCGAGCTAAATGGATGGACAATCCCAGTGGTGGCCCTAGTGGCCTTTGCAGTTTTTGGCGTAGAAGAAATTGGTCTAGAAATAGAAAATCCGTTTGGTTGCGACCTCAACGATCTCCCCCTAAACGAAATCTGCCAGACCATGGAGCGCAATATTCAAGACCTCATTACCCTGACCCCCAGCATTGAAACCAACGAACAACAGGCCTGGCAAATTACGGCCCTGCGGTAGAGACTACCCAGGGAATTTGGGGGCATAAAGGCTATTGGTTAAGAGCGGGCGCAGAAAATTGACCCAGTCTCTGGGAAGGCACTGTGCTCAAAATCACAAGATAGGGCTCCCCACTGTCCTAAACCCTTCACCTAACCAGGACAGAATCAGAATAGTTTAGAGAACGCCTACATATATATAAATTGTTGATTTTACCAGCGCGTCACCCTGCTGGTGTAACGATGTCTCAACACATAATTAATCAATAGAGTATCCACGTATTGATCTAACTTTTCCAAGGGTGAGCCACACGCTATGAGGACCAAACGCCATCTTTCCAGCCTAGGTAGTCAATTTACCAAAATGTTGACGATTATTTTCTTCGTTGGCATTCTAACCAGTGGGCTAATCCTTTCAGCTGCCATGCGTCAGAAAGCCGAAGGAGAAATCGTACAGCGGGCTGAGATCTTAATCCAGACCATGAACGCTGTCAGAGACTACACCAGTGGTAAGGTCAGTCCTCAGTTGGCAAACAAACTAGCTGAATCTTCAGAATTTATTCCAGAAACCGTACCCGCCTATGCGGCACGGGAAGTGTTCGAAAATTTTCGCACCGAAGATACCTACAAACATTTTCTTTATAAGGAAGCCACCCTAAACCCAACAAACCCAAGAGATCAGGCGGATGACTTCGAAACTCAGATTGTTAATCAGTTTCGGGCAAATTCTGAGCTAAAAGAGCTCAAGGGCTACCGTAATATGGACGGTGCCAAGTTGCTGTACATTAGCCGGCCCCTCACCATTTCAAAAGAAAGCTGCCTCGAATGTCATAGCATACCTTCCGCAGCCCCCGCCAGCATGATTAACACCTACGGTAGCAAAAATGGCTTTGGCTGGAAGCTAGGAGAAACCGTTGCTGCCCAAACCATATATTTACCCTCTAGCCAAGTATTTGCCCAGGGCAATCGTTACCTTTTGCTGGTGGTTGCTATCTTTATCAGCGTATTTGCCGTGGTTATTGGCGTCATTAATCGACTGCTCATGACCACCGTGATTAACCCCCTGGGGCAGCTCAGCAAACTGATCCGTGACATTAGCCTGGGTCAACGAGTCAACCTATCGGATGCGGCCAATGAATCAACCTCACTCAGTAACCTAATCACCCGTAAAGATGAACCTGGTCAACTAGCCCGAGCGTTTGAGCACATGGCTAATGAGGTGGTCCTCAGGGAACAGTCTTTGAACCATGCCAAAGAAAATGCTGAGGCCGCCACCCGCGCAAAAAGTGATTTCATGGCCAATATGAGCCATGAGCTACGCACACCTCTGAATGCCATTATTGGCTACAGTGAGATGTTGGCTGAAGATGCCGAAAATCTGTCTGAGGAAGATGCCCAGATCGATCTGTACCGCATTCAAGAGGCGGGAAAACAGCTACTCAACTTAATTAACTCGGTGCTCGACCTATCGAAGATTGAATCAGGTCGCATGGAGTTGTTCCTAGAGGAATTCTCAATTTCCTTTTTAGTGGAACAGGTGGTAGATGTACTCAATCCGCTAATACAGAAAAACGGGAATAAGCTAATTGTTCACCATGACACATATATCGATGCAATCGTGGCGGATCGGCCCAAAGTGTACCAAAGTCTGTTGAACCTGTTGAGCAATGCCAACAAGTTTACCCATAAAGGCACCATTGCCCTGACTGTGTCTTCCAACATCCATGAAGATCGGGACTGGATTGATTTCATCGTCACAGATACAGGGATCGGCATGACCCTCGAGCAACAGAAAACCATATTTGAAGCCTTTGCCCAAGCCGATAACTCAACCACTCGACAGTTTGGGGGGACGGGTCTTGGCCTGACCATTACCAAACAGTTTGCCACCATGATGGGGGGAGACGTCATAGTAGAAAGTCAGTATGAAAAAGGATCTCAGTTTACCCTACGGTTACCCCAAACCGTTGAAGGAGGCAGCGAGTTAGTCCCAGATAAAAAGCCCTGGATTTTGCTACTGCAAGCAAAAGAAAAGAACGAAGAAATCGTTACCCGGATGCTGAAACAGGAAAACTGGATAGTCAAATGTGTGGATAACAGCGCCGATGCCGTTACCCTCTCTAAATCGGAACTGCCTACCTTAGTATTAGTCGACTTAAGCTTAGAGTCCGATGCCATTCAGTGCATCAAGACCCTGCGGCAGACACCACAGTTTGAAGAAATCCCCATTATCGCCATGGCTAACTCAGCTATCGAAACAGAAGTGAGCATCCAAATCGCCGATGATATTCAAAGTATTTACTATCGTAATGATTTGAACTTACAAAACTTCCTAGAAGAATTACAAGTATGTGCCGCAGTTTAAGTCTTTAAAGCCTCCTATAAGGTCTCTATAAGTCTTATCCAGAATAAGTTCAGGGTATCAACTTAAAGCGGGACGTTTTCCCAAGGACAGAATTCAGAATTCAGGGGTCAGAATTCAGTGCCTTACCGGCTTCTGGCTTCTGACCCTTGACTCCCCACCCAGCCAGGATTTCCCGGCTTAAATTGATACCCTAGTTCAGACATCATTGAGCGTTTAAAATCCATCCTTATTATTTAATATGTCTACGGTTTTATTAGTAGGAAACAATGCGCTAAATCGCAAGATGCTGGAACGACGTCTGCGGCATTGTGGATACCATGTTTTAGTGGCAACCGACAGTGATCAAGGGGTGGTATTAGCCATTGAGCACCAGCCGGACCTGATCATCATAGATACAGATTTGCCGGGGATAGATGGGTGGCAGTCCATCAAGATTCTTAAAGCTTCTGTCGCGACAATGGATATTCCTGTGCTGGCGCTGACCCCTAAAACTAAAACAGGCAACTGGAAAACAGCCTTGGAAGCAGGCTGCAATGACTATGATACAAAGCCCATTGTCCTCAAGAGTCTTTTAGCCAAAGTTGAGACATTACTCAGGGGAACCTCACCAGCAGAAGCCGAGGCAACAACTCCACAGTTCTCACGGGTAGATGCTTTAAACTCCGCCTTCTCAACCCTACAGAGTCGTAGTTCGCCCCATACCCTCAGCCAAATTCCCAGCCAAATTCCTACCATTCTCCAATCATCCAGCAGACTGTTAAACAATCGCTATGAGATCATCCAGGTACTGAGTAACGGTTCCTTTGGGCAATGTATGTTGGCCAAAGACTTAACGGTTGATTCCCCTAGTTCAGTCATTATCAATACGTTTAAGCTGCCCGTCAACAACCCTGCCCTGCTGAGTCTTGTGCGTAGCTCCCTAGAGTCAGAAATGAGTTTCTTGGAGGTGATCAGTCGCCATGATGATATCGCCACCTGTCTGGATTATTTTGAGCAAGATGACACTTTTTACTGGGTGCAGGCTTATGTGGCAGGGACATCGTTGACCCAGGAACTAGGCAGTGCCCAATCGATGGGATTTGTCCTGAAGTTAACCCACAGTTTGTTGAGTACGGTACATCCGTTTCACCAGGGCCAAATGGTCCATTGTGAGTGTCATCCCGATAGCTTTGTGCGTCGTCAATCCGACGGTCGGATTGTTCTAGTGCAGTACGGTTTATTGAAGCGGATGTTGGTTAACTTCAGGTCCCATTCATTGCCCTATCGTCAGGCTTTGTTGAGACAAGGACAGTATCAACCGGCTGAACAGCGGGCGGGCAATCCCCAATTTAATAGTGATATCTATTCCATTGGCATGATCGTATTGCAATCCCTAACAGGCCAGACTCCAGAGTGGTTAGTGGAGGTTAGCGGTCAGGGTAATTTGACAGATTTGGTGAAGGCTGATGCCCAAATTGTCAAACTGTTTGAGCGTATGGTGAGTCCTAATCACCATTTGCGGTTTGCATCGGCTAGTGAAGCACTAGCCTCACTGCCCCTTGGCTTGATTCCTAAGGAGTCGGCTTATCAGCAGGCTCTCTCATCCTAGTGCTTTAATCCTAGACGGCCAGCCAGTGGCTAAGCCACAAGCGATGACTGGCTCATAACTAACCCATAAAGCCCCTGGTATCTCGTCATTGGATACCAAGGGCTTTATGCGTTGTATTCTATACATGGTATTTCCAACAGAGCAGTTCATCCTCTAAATCAGCAACGACCATCGCTCTATGGACTGGGGAGGCGGGGCATCAAAGTCCCTCTCCCCACGGGAGAGGGATTTAGGGTGAGGGAAAGGGTGAGGGAAAGGGTGAGGGAAACTCCAGCTTTCGAGTTAGACAAGGTTTAGATATCATCACCTTTTTCTCTAAATGCAATCTCCTTACAGGCTAACCCATAAATGCGACCGAATGTCAAGCACATTCATGGGTTAATTTACACAATCTCTAAGATTTGCGAAAGATATGATAAGCTTTCCATAAAGTATCCGGATTATACAATCCAAGAAACTGGTCTGCTTTACCATATATTCCTAAGTTAGAACATCTGTAGACCCACTGTAAATATGTGTTTGACCCCTGGGTTGAGCCCGTATATCCAACAGTGGATGGCAAATGCTTCTTTTTTATGGGGACACAATGGGTGCGTCTCACACTTTCTATTTGTTTTGGAGTGGAAGTTTAGAAGGATGTTTTAGCTTGGTCGGCTGTTTGGATGGGGTCCATAAATCTGTCTGAGTTGGCAGCGTTGGTTTAGAATTTTGCCAACCATGGCTTGCCAACCATGTCATAGTTGGAACCCTGGGCAACAACCTGGATCTATGGCAATAGCCTTTGAAACTGAATAATTACACCGGACATTTGGGAAGGTTTTGCATCTTCAATTTAATCAATTGACCTGTGAGTGTTCTACCTGAAAATGCGTCTACCATTCGATTCTGCGCCCCTTGGAAACTATTTGGGGCTGCTATCACTAGTGGCTTATGTTGCAACCCTAGTGCCGACAATAATCCGGATTGTATTTCCTGCATTCAAAACCCATGATGCTGTTCGTTGGCTGCTAAAACAGCGACGCGCCATTGGCATATTCGCATTTGTGATGGCTGTGGGCCACGCCTACTTCGTCATTCGTAAGCGCAATTTCGACTTTTTTGATGTCAATACCTACAGAGCCAGCGCCGAAGGCCTGTCAACGTTGATTATTTTTACGCTATTAACGGCCACCTCCAATGATTGGAGCATGAAGCGGCTAAAACAAAATTGGAAACGACTCCATACCTTGACCTATGGGGCGATGTTCCTCTTAGCCTGGCACGTGATTAACAAAATGTCGGGGCAGTGGACTCTGGTCACTCCCATTGCCGCTGTGGGAATTCTGTCCATTACATCTTTGTTCTTGATGCGCAAAGGGGCAGAGTTTCAAAAAGCCCTGGCTAAAGCGAATTCCAACTGAAATTCCAACTGAACAGTATCCCAATTGTTACTGTCTGAGTGTTGTCAACCATACCCTAGAAGGTTTTTTGAGGGGGGATTGTTGACACCCTCTGCCATGGGCAATACCTACGACTGGTGCTTTGCCTAAACTTAGAGTTGGAATCAAGAGCATGAAGAGTGAAGGGGTAAAGATTTACCCTTTACCCCTTCACTCTTCAATCGTTATGGATGACCAACTCCAATTTTTAGCTCTGACACTGTACTAGAGACTTACCTGTCTTCTGGGCTAAGAGTTTTCTGAACATCTGCTGTGGTGCAATCACTAAATCATGATCGTTACGTCCAAAAAAACTAAATCTGCCAACGGGTCATTCTTGCTGGAAAAAACTGCGACCTGTCCGTCGAAGCAATACCAAACTCACAAGTCCAGTAGCCAAAAAACTGGCAAAAAGAAAGGTAAAAAGAAGGGTTCAAAATTTGAAACCATTGCCCTCATAGGCTTAGGGGCTGCCTGCATCACGTTGGGGGTAGACCTGGCTGCTCCCAGCGTGACCAGCCGTATGGGTATAGCCGATGTTACCCCAGGTGTTGCGGATGATTATGCATCCTTTGGCTTTGATAGTCGATTTGGCTCCAGGCAAACAGTTTTAACTGACAGGGTTGCCTATGCCAGTGCCGTGCATCCAAAGAGTCAGGTATTTGCCACGGGTGATTTTGATGGCACGGTTAACCTATGGGATTCAGGGTCTGGCAACCGTCTGCAATCTCACCTGATCCATGCCGATGCGGTGGAGGATGTGGTGTTCAGTCCAGGGGGCAAACTTTTGGCTAGTGGGGGTTGGGACAACCACATTCAAATTTTGAATTTGATCACAGGGCAGATGCTACACGATTTGGTGGGCCACACGGATGATGTGAAATCCTTGGCTATGAGTGAAGATGGCCTGCTGTTGGTCAGCGGTAGTTTTGATAAAACGGCCAAGGTTTGGGATGTGTGGTCTGGGGAATTGTTGCGCACATTTAAGCATCCCCATGGCCTCACATCAGTGGCCATCAGCCCCGATGGCAAGACCCTGGTCAGTGGCGACCGTCGCGGCATGCTCCATGTGTGGGATGTGCATAGCGGGGCAAAGCAGATTACCCTCCATGGGCACAAGCGTACGGTATGGGATCTGGCGTTTAGTCCCGATGGTCAAAGGCTAGTGAGCGGCAGCCAGGATAAGATGGCTATTTTGTGGGATTTGCAGAAATTTGAGCCCACCTGCATGTTTGTGGGCCATGATCGTGCAGTATATTCAGTGGCGTTTAGTCCCGATGGTCGGACGGTAGCGAGCGGTAGCTATGACCGTACGGTGAATCTATGGGATACTACAAACCATCAGCTGGTGCAGACCCTGAAGGGCCACAGGAAGGCCGTGTGGAGTGTGGAGTTTGGGGATGAGGGGAAGATGTTGATGAGTAGCAGCGCGGATGGTGCAGTACGGTTTTGGTCGGCATCTTGGCTGTTGGAACAGGCGCGGTTATAGGCCCGGTCGAGTTTTTTGTTAAGTTTCCTGGAACATCTGGGTCACCCCTTTACGGGGGTGGCTCTTTTTTTGCGTTGTTGAGCTGCACTGTTGGTCTGCAAGATGACTTCACTTAAAAGATGCTGACAAGGTGAGTTACAGGTAAGCTTGCACTATAGGGAGCCCCCAATAGCAACTGGAGTCGTTGGGAGACAGGCTCGCATGTTCAAGTCATTTTTTTCAAAGGCGTTACCACTGGAACACTGAGAAACCATGGATGACCCTGTTTTTATTGACCCGGCTGAAGGTAAGCAAGCTGCGTTTGAGATTGTTGCGATCGCAACCTCCGCCGGAGGTCTCAACGCCCTTAGCATCGTCCTGGGCGGTTTACCCATAGACTTTCCAGTCCCCATCGTCGTGGTCCAGCATTTGGACCCCCGGCACCGCTCCCTGATGGCCGACATCCTCAGCCGCCGCACTCCCCTAACCGTCAAACAAGCCGAAGCAAACGATCGCCTGCAGCCGGGCAGTATCTACATCGCCCCGCCCAATCGGCACTTATTAGTCAACGCAGACGGCACCCTCTCCCTCACCCAGACCGAGCTAGTGCACTTTGTGCGCCCCTCGGCAGACCTGCTGTTTGACTCCGTCGCCGCTAGCTACAAACACCAAGCCATCGCCGTCGTTTTAACCGGCACCGGCACCGATGGCGACATGGGGGTCACAGCCATCAAAGCCATGGGGGGCACTGTGATTGCTGAAGACCCCAACACCGCAGCCTTCTCAGGGATGCCCCAAACAGCCATCAGAACGGGCTCAGTGGACTTCGTGCTACCGTTATCTGAAATTGCCCTAGCCTTGATCACCCTGGTGACAACCGGAGACCCTGCATGACCCCTCCCCAGGACGAAGCCCAAACCTTTGAAGCCCTCCTCGAGTTTCTCAGACACAGCCGTGGGTTTGACTTTACTGGGTACAAGCGATCGTCGCTGCAGCGGCGGGTCACCAAGCAAATGCAAACCCGCAACCTCGATACCTTTGGGGAATACCTCGACTACCTGGAAGTACATCCCGAGGAATTCACCGCCCTGTTTAATACGATCTTGATCAACGTCACCTCGTTTTTTCGGGATCAGCCTGCCTGGGACTACCTATGGCACGAATTACTGCCCGACCTGCTGCTGGCAAAACCACCGGACGAACCCATCCGCATTTGGAGTGCAGGCTGTGCCTCTGGCGAAGAAGCCTATACCGTAGCCATGGTCCTAACCGAAATTCTGGGGCCAGTACAATTTCGTCAACGGGTTAAAATCTACGCCACTGATGTCGACGACGAAGCCCTGGCGGAAGCCCGTCATGCCAGCTACCCTGCCTCTGCCCTCGAGGCTATCCCTCCAGCACTGCGAAACAAATACTTTGAGCCCTTAACAGAAGGCACCTATGCCTTTCGCACCGATCTACGGCGGAGCGTCATTTTTGGCCGCCATGACCTGGTGCAAGATGCCCCCATTTCTCGCCTTGATTTACTGATTTGCCGCAATGCCCTGATGTATTTCAATGCAGAAACCCAGGGTCGCATTTTGGCTCGGCTGCACTTTGCCCTCAACCCAGCCGGGGCAATTTTTTTAGGTAAAGCTGAGATGCTACTCACCCATGGCAATTTATTTACCCCGATCAATCTGCAGCACCGAATTTTCAAAAAAGTCTCTAGCGTCAGCCGGCGCGACCACCTCTTGGTCCTTAGCCAGAGCGGGGACCAAGAAGCCAGCGGTCGCCTAGTAGAGCAAGGACAGTTGAGGGATGCGGCCTTCAACGTTGGTGCTGTCGCCCAGATCGTAGTAGACAGAACCGGCAATCTAATCATAGCCAATCACCTGGCCCGCAGTACCTTTGGCATTAACCGACAAGACCTGGGGCGGCCGCTTCAGGATCTGGAAATTTCCTATCGCCCCCTAGAGCTGCGCTCTTTGATTGAACAAGTTTACGCTGGGCAGCAGCCGAGCCTACTTCAAGATGTAGCCCGCACCCTACCCGATGACACCATCCAATTTTTAGATGTGCAGCTAACGCCGCTGCGGGAAAACGATAGCGAGCTTCTCGGCGTTAGCATTTCCTTTACCGATGTCACCCTTTACCATGACCTCCAAACCGAGGTACAGCGCTCTAGTCAGGATTTAGAAACCGCCAACGAGGAACTCCAGTCCAGTAACGAAGAGCTGGAAACCACCAATGAAGAACTCCAGTCCACCAACGAAGAGCTGGAAACCACTAATGAAGAACTCCAGTCCACCAACGAAGAACTGGAAACCATGAACGAAGAACTCCAGTCCACCAACGAAGAACTGCAGACCATCAACGACGAACTCCGGCTACGCACCAACGAAGCCAACCAGGCCAATGCCTACCTCAACTCAATTTTGGCCAGCATCAATGCCGGTGTGGCAGTGCTCGATCGGCAGTTTAATATTCTCACCTGGAACCAGCAAACTGAAGACTTTTGGGGTCTGCGCACCGAAGAGGTAGAAGGACAGTCCTTCTGGAATTTAGACATTGGGCTCCCCGTCGATCAGCTCCGTGAAGCGATCCGCGCCTGCCTCAACGGCGCGGATCGCACGGAGGTAGTGCTAGAAACGATCAACCGTCGCGGCCAAGCCTTTACCTGCCGAGTCACCTGTACTCCCCTGATCGGCGTTGATAATCAACGCCAGGGAGTCATTCTCCTAATGGAGAGAGATAGCCCTAGCAGTGAGTTGTAGCTGCCTTACACCCAATCCAAGTGGGCGGAACCCTTGTATGTTTAGAGCAGTAGCGGTAGGCCGTCATCCCTATGGATGCCTTGTATCATTTAGGAATTACCCCACAAATTTCCCTGCCATCCATGATCCAGACTAAACTGGCCCATCGAAATAGAACCGCGTAATAGCTCCTTTTAATGACTCTCCTTAAAGCATTAGGTCCAATCCTGCCCCCTCAGGATTGTTTTAAACACCATGACATCGTATTTAGATATTTTTGGCCAGAAATTTGAACAGGCACAACAACGGCTAGTTGGGCTAGCTCAGCAAACTGCAGAGGAACATGTCCCCAAGGACATTCTCACCCAGACCCTAGATGAACTGTCCAATGCCCTGGAAGAAGTGCATGTGCTGTCAGAAGAGCTATCTGAGCACCATGACCAGCTGCAGGTCTCCCAGATCACCCTCGCCACAGAGCGCCAGCAGTATTTTGATCTTTTTGACTTGGCCCCCGATGGCTACATCGTCACCGACCATCAGGGAATAATTGCACAAGTTAACCGGGCGGCTGCCACCCTGACCAATCGACGTCCGCAGTTCCTGGTGGGTAAGCCCCTGGGGGCGTTGATTGTCCCAGCAGACAGCCAAAGGTTTTATACGTTGCTCAACCGACTGCAGCAGGGCGAAGCCTTTCAGAATTTCGACCTACGTCTGCGGTCTCACCAAAAGTCATCCCTATATGGGTCTTTTACCATCACACCCATCTGGGATCATCGATTGCAGCTGTTAGGGTTTCGCTGGTTGTTTCGCGACCTAACCCAGCAGCGCCAGGTGGCCATGATTCTGGAAGAAAGTGAGGCGCGATACCGAGCCATTGTGGAAGACCAGACCGAGCTGATCTGCCGCTCCCTGGCCGATGGCCGATTAACCTTTGCCAACCAGGCATTTTGTCAGTATTTCGACCGCTCCTCAGAATTTGTGATCGGCACAAGTTTTTTTGACCCAATTGTGGCCGCCGATCTAGCTATGGTGATGCGGCAGTTGGCGACCCTAGATCAAAATCAGCCGGTGAGCACCCTTGAGCATCGCGTCACCTTAGACGATGGGCAGATCCGCTGGCAGTCATGGGTGCATCGTGCTCTATTTGACGATCAGGGTAACTTTTTTCAATTTCAGTCAGCAGGCAGAGATATCACGGCTCAAAAGCAGGCTGAGGAAGCCCTGCGACAGCGCGAAGCACAGCTGCGGATGGTGACCGATTCTTTGCCCATACTCCTGGCCTATGTCAATGCTAAGCAGCAGGTGGTCTATGCGAATCGCCCCCACAATTATTGGTTGGGGATGTCCAACACAGATATTGTGGAGCGCTATCTGTGGGAAGTGCTAGGCACCGATACTTACCGACAGATTCGCATGCCCATTGAAGACGTGCTATCGGGGAAGGGGGTCACCTTTGAGCAGGAAGGGACACTGCCCGACCAGTCTCTGTTTTGGATGAGTGCCACGTTTGTCCCCGATCGGTTAGTCGATGGTGAGGTCAAGGGCTTCTTTGTACTGGTGCACGACATTAGCGATCGCAAAGCGATAGAACTGAAAAAAGACCAGCTAATCTCCGTCGTTAGCCACGAGCTGCGCACGCCGTTAACCACTATCCATGGGGCCCTGAAGCTCCTCACCCATAACTCCCTCGATCCGAGCTCTACGGAAGGTCAACACCTGCTGGCCATGGCCATGAATAATACTGAGCGGATGGCGAAGTTAGTCAATGACTTGCTCGACTTGCAGCAAATCACCCTGGGCAAGCTATCGATCAATCCAAGCTCCTGTTGCGTGGCTGATATCATCCAAAGTGCTATCGAAACGCTACAGGCTACGGCCCAGGAGCATGGCATTTGCCTGGAGACGATCCCCTGTAGCTGCTCAGTTTGGGCAGATTGCGATCGCATCATACAAGTCCTCACCAACCTCATTAGCAATGCCATCAAATTCTCCCCCACCGGCAGCACAGTTTTGATCATCGCAGGCAAGGCCGTAGATCCCAATCTTCCCCCCACCTCACCCCACATCAGGTTTCAAGTGTGCGACCAGGGACAAGGAATACCCGCAGATAACCTAGAACGTGTCTTTGAAGCATTTCATCAAGTAGACGCATCCGATTCTCGCCATCGGGGCGGCGCGGGGCTAGGGCTAGCCATCTGCCGTGGCATCATCCAACAACATGGAGGCAGCATCCGGGTAGAAAGTAGACTAGAGCAAGGCACCACCGTATCATTTACCTTGCCCTACAAAGACTTCTGACCAACCCTAGCCAACTTCTGACCGTGGGATTGACCACTGTTTATCCAGACAACCCCAGACAACCCCAGACAAAACCATCAAAGGCATGACATCATCTCTGGACATTTTTGGCCACCAGTTCGACCAGGCACAACAACAATTAACCGAATTATTGCAGCACGCCCAACAAAACAACGAACCAAAACATCTCCTGACCGAGGCCCTAAATGCACTGGCCAATGCCCTAGAAGAAATACAGGTTTTCTCAGAAGAACTATCTGCCCAGTATAACCAGGTACACATTGCCCAGAGTACCCTCGCCACGGAACGTCAACAATACTTTGACCTATTTGACTTAGCCCCCGATGGCTACATCGTCACAGATGCCCAAGGGATCATCAAACACATCAACCAGGCCGCCACAACCCTGCTCCACCGGCCGCCACAATCACCCATTGGGAAGCCCCTAGCGGTCATGGTTGCCCAAGCCGATATTCATGAATTTTATACCTTACTCAGCCAATTGCACCAAGGCAAAGCCTTTCAGAGCTTTAGCCTGCGCCTGCAGCCCTACCAAAAACAGTCCCTCTACGCCTCTTTCACAGTAGCACCCGTGCGAGACCACCAGTCTCAGCTGGTAGAGATTCGCTGGCTGTTTCGAGACCTCACCGAGCAGCGGCGAGCCACCATAGCCATTGAAGAAAGCGAAGCGAAATATCGAGCCATCGTTGAAGACCAAACCGAGCTCATCTGCCGATTGATGGCGGATGGTCGATTAACCTTTGCCAATCAGGCATTTTGCCAATATTTCGACTGTTCTTCAGAGTCCGTCATGGGCTCAAATTTTTTTGAACTGATTGGAGAGACCTCCCAAGAAAGACTCATGAAGCATCTAGCCATTCTAGATCACCTCGATCAAGATCATCCCGTCATTACCCTTGACCACCAAGTAGTGATGCCCGATGGCCAAATCCGATGGCAACAATGGGTTCATCGCGCCTTATTTGACCGCAACGGAGATTTTTTTCAATTTCAGTCAGCAGGCAGAGATATCACAGCCCAAAAACAGGCCGAAACAGCATTCCAACAACGCGAAGCACAGCTGCTGCTGGTGACCAATGTTCTACCCGTATTCCTGACTTACATTAATGCCAAACAACAGGTGCTCTATGCCAATCGAACCCATAAGGATTGGCTAGGCAAACCCCGAGGGAGCATCATAGGGCATTACCTATGGGACGTGTTAGGCCCAAATGCCTACCAACAGATCAGAATTTCGATTGAAACAGCCCTATCCGGCGAACGCATCACCTTTGAGCAGGACGTCACCTGGTCCGATCAGCCCCCCTTTCGCATCAGCGTTACCTTTGTCCCCGACCAGCTAGATAAAGAGACAGTCAACGGATTCTTTGCCTTGGTCAAAAGACTGGACTCCGCCGAACAAGAGACCAGCTCCACCAATGAAAGTGTTTAAAGTGTGTCCTGATCGTTCGCTCAGTCAGTTGAAAGGGTTTCTCCCCAATGACAGGGACTTTTAATACCAGCACGACAGGCAGATTCCCATGCGGCTGCAGATGGTAGACGGTAGCTCTGAAATAACTCGCCTTAGGCTGCCAATGCAAACGTTGGATCCTGATACAGGACCTGCCCTTGGCGAACCGTGGCCAGTACATCATCTGGAGTAGTACGACTCACAATCGAAGCCAAAATGTGACGAGTGGCCCGCAAATGAGGTTGCCTAAAATTCAACACGGCAAAATCAGCCGGTAAACCGACCTCCAGATAGCCGTAGATATCCTGGCCTAAAACCCCATGCAGATTGCTAGTAGCCATTTTCAAAATATCTACCGGGTCAGGCCGTAGGGCCGCACTCCCAAACTGACTTTTAGCGACCTTATAGGTAAAATCTAACTCCGCCAACATATTAGGACTATTGAGCAAGCCATTGTCCGTACCCAGCAACAAATTTGCCTGACTCTGCAGCAAAGGCGCAATGGGAGGTAGAGGCAAACCCAAATTAGCATTAGCCCGTGGATTCAACACCACATTCACCCGATGAGCGGATAACATTCCAATTTCAGCAGCATTAGCAACGGTGGCATGGATAACTAAGTGAGGCTGATATAGCTCCAAAGCCCGCTCCAGATCCCCCCGTCCGGTAACCGCTAAACTGGTATCCCGATAGCCTTCATTTTCCAAACAATGGATCGCTCGAAGTTTGTGCTGGCTCCTAAGGTAAATCTGTTGCCAGGCTAGATCCGTCAGATCGTTCATCGTGCTTTCAGAAAAGCCATCGGCAATGGTCAGTAGTGCATCGAGTTCTGCAAGTGCACTGTCCGACAAGCCATCTCGATTCTCTTGCAACTGGCTTTCAGTAAAGGGCAGCTGATTAAACTGCCCCAAAATCACCGAGTTCACCCCAGTTTTATCAGCGGCCTGGCGGAGTAACTGACTGCCATAAACACCCTGTTCTCGAAAATCAATATGGCCCACCGTCCCAGTTCTTGCCATATAGCGTAGATGGGCAACCAGATGTTCCAGATGTTCAGCTTCAGTCTGTTTACCCAGTTCCCGATACTTGTAACCATTAGGTCTAAAAAAGCCCTCTTCCAAGGTCATACCCGTCGTACCATCTGGCAGGCAAGAATCCCCCATGTGGGTATGGCTATTGTAAAGACCGGGAATGATCACCAGCGATCCTTGTTCCAGCTGATTGCAAGGAGATCCTAGATCTATGTGGGTGATCGTGTCCTGCTCAACCGTGAACTGGTGACATTGATAGGGGCGTAAGTCTTTTCCGTGAAGAACGATACAGTCCTTTAAAGTCAGCATGTCAGTGCAGAAAGGTTACTAAAAAACAGTTCGGTCCTAGAGATCGAGACCCACCCCGCCTGACCGGCACCCCTCCGAGGAGGGGATGAATTGGCAAATGGCGCAGAGTATTTACTGACCAATCTGACTCAAAATCGTCTGATCCGTAATCTTTGTATCCTCTGCCAGCAAAAACGCCTTACTCAAAATCAACGCCAGGGTTTTATCCCCCTCAAACGGCAAAAACACTTGATCCGCCGCACTCTTTCCCGCCCGCACAATGCACAAATACTGATCGTTAGGCTCCATCAAAATATTCCCACTACCCAAATGAATCTTGTACGTGCGAATATCCCCCCGCACCACCAAAAACCTTTCCTGAAACGAACAACGGTCTGCAATCTTCTTTAACCTCGGCACCAAATTCTCCAACACCTGTCGCCGCGTTTGGGCTGTCGCTGACAGCTCCCCAAAGGAATAATCATGCCAATAGTCATAATGCTGCCGTCCCCCTGCCGTACCCGCATCTGTCCAGTTTGGGTCATTCCCCACACTGGCTACCCCCACAAACAAATCCACATCCCGTAGTACTTCCGTCAGCACCAACGCCGGAATCTCCGTTAGGGGAATGGGTTCAGCTGGAACGCGATAGGTACCATAGCCCCCACCGCCCGCATGGGCATAATTGTCCGCCGCATCTATCCGATAAAAACGCACCTGGTCCGTCGCCAGATAAAGATAACTCCCTGCCTCGGTGGTATCGATACCATAGTTAGTCCCAATCCCCTCAATCCAAAACTCCGCCCGCAAATTCCACTGGGGCAACAGCAATCGGGCTGGATTGTAGTCATCGTCCACCATTAGCCGCAGCTGATTCTTCCAGCCTCGCTGGCCACACAGGGCATTAAACTGATGCTGTTTGATAATGTGGGCCGCAAACCGATTGGAATAGACACCTGTGTTTTCCTCTGCAGCCGTGAGCAGATAAATCTCCCGATGGGCTTGTTTGAAGGGTTGTTGAATCTCATGATCTACCAGCCACTGCCGCCAGGCTTGGATGGTATCGCTGGTAGCTGTGATGGGGTGCCACAGGCTCACCTGGGTTTTATCCGTGAGCCAATCGATGGCGGTATCTTCCAGATTCACCAGATGCTTGTCCAACCAGATGCCAACGGCGTGGTTCCCATCCTGTTCAAACTGCCACAGCATCCGTCGAGCCAATGTCCCCACCAACGGATGATGCAAATACCGTTCCTGCCAGGTGGCAAAGTCCCAGGCCTTTTGCTGTAGATAAAGCGCCTCAATGCGGTCTCTCTGGGCAGGCAACATCTTCTGAATATCTTTTTCTGCCTGTTTTAGCTCCTTTAGCTCCTCACCATAGTTATCTTTTACCGCCTGTGGCACTGACTTTTGCGGCTTCCCATCGGGCTTTATCCATCGCAGTGCCGTGCTACTGGTCCCCGTTACCACTAGCTCAGCGGTAAAGTCCCCCAGGGTCTCCCGCCGCACGCCCACTTCATCCAGACCATAGGTGGGCACCGCCAACTCTTCGATTTCTTCACGGGGCAATCCCTCCCGTTCCGCCGCTGCGGTCAGGGCCTTTTCAATACCCTTTTGGGCGGTGCCAAATTTTACCTTCACCTTAAGCAACGCCAGCTGCCCAATGGCATCCGCCGTGGGCATTTGCCCTAATGCCCACACACAGGCATTGCCCAGTTTCACACAGCGGGGACCAACACCGGGAATTTTGCGATAGGCCGACACCGCCAATCTCCCCAGCACTCGCACCAACTCTCCCTCGGTTTGGTCACCACAGAGCCACACCAGACCCTTGAGAATATCGGCATTTTGGTCTTGGATAGTGTCATCACTGCCGTTGGGCAAGGGCTGGGGGCGGGGTTGATCCACCAGGGGAAACCACTGCACCATCTGTTGCAAAAATATATTACTCGCCACGGCCTGTCGCAGGGAACGTGCGGCCTTGAGCCACTTGGCGGTGGGTTGGCCGCCGGTAGCGGTGCTACAGACTTCTATGAGCTGAACCCAGGTGGAATGTTCAGACTCGGGCAAGGCTTCGATAGTTTGTTTGGCGAAGTCGGACCAGACTTCGCCTGGGAGAAGAGCCAGGGTTTTGTTTTCGGTGGAGATGAATAGACGTAGCTGATTGGCGGCTTTGCGGGTGTCGCCGTACCCTTTTCCCCAGTGGTCGCAGGTGGCTTCAATGGCGGTTTGGAGTTCAGGGGTTAGCTCATGGTCTTTGAGGTAATTTCGCACCATCTTTTTGATGGGGGTGAGCCAATAATAAGTTTGCGATCGCTGATGGCGACAAGCCCGCAAAAATTCAGTGACATGCTCCGCTGTAAAAGGCAATTTCTGATTTAAGAGCAGCACGAGAACATTCAGAAGATGGCAAGCCATGCGATAGGCATCGCCATCGTTCTGTTCAAGATTGCGGTCCATGTATTGTTGATAATCTTGCACCATGGAAACCGCCAGCTCAGCCTGCTCAGCCCGGCTCAGCTGAGAGATTATGGCCCAAGTGCTAGACTCTTTAAAGTCGTAACCATACCTCGTGTTGTTCTCCCGATATATCAGCAGAATAGCCTGGATAATATCAGCGTGGTTAGTTGTCACAATGCACCTCCCATTAACCACCCACCAGGGGTACCAGCTTCATAAAGGAGACCGATGTAGCAGGGGTAATGGTAATCTCCTCATCGAGTTCTACCACCTGTTCGTCATCCACCAGAATGATAAAACCATTACTTTGAAAGGCGGTGAGGGCTTTTTCAAACTGCTCTTCCCAGTTGATTTGGCGGGGTTTGCGCAATTTGTACCCATTTAGGGTTTGTTCTGTCTCCGTGGGCTGCACCAATCCCTGAAAATACTCTGGTTGCTGGGTATTAAAATCCTTTACTTCTTGATACACACGACTGCGAATTAGCTCCCGCACCGTAATTTTTTCGGTGAGAAAGTCCAATACGAATACCGGCCCATCGTCGCCTAGGTTATTGGTATCGCGGATGTTTAAACGGTTAGCCATGGCTTGGATGGGGCACTAAAACAATAGGACTTGTTGACAGCTTACCCAGTTCCCTATTCAATGGCTCGCTGGTTAATCCAGATTACTTTCTACAAAGATAGTCCGTCAGGGATTGTTAAAATTTTTGTTTCTTAACGGTTCGTAAGCTTTAAGCGGGATCAATTTAAGCCGGGAAATCCTGGCTGGGTGGGGAGTCAGGGGTCAGAAGCCAGAAGCCTGTAAGGCACTGAATTCGGACTCCTGTAGAGCTTGCTCTGCTCAAAGAGTATGCTAAATTCTGTCTTTAGGAAAACGTCCCGCTTTAAGTTGGTACCCCTTTAAGCCACCAACTCTTTAAACCAATTATCCTGCCAAATGTCTTCGAAACTTTCGTCCGCCTGGGCTTCTACCTTATAGCGCGGGTCAATCTGTACTGCCTTTTGCAAGTTCTCTAGGGCCTTATCGGTCTCCCTCTGTAGGGCATAGCACACAGCCCGGTTGTAGTAGGTTTTGGCATAGCTGGGATTCAGCTCCAGGGCCTTGTCAAAGCTTTTTAGGGCATCGCGATCGCGACCTAATTTCACCAGGGCCAACCCCCGATTATCCCAGGCTTTCACCAAGTCAGACTTAAACCGAGTGGCCTGTTCAAAGGAGCCCAGCGCCTCCTCAAACCGTTCCAGCTCCATTAGGGACAGCCCTCGGTTAAGCCAGGCCACCCCGTCGTTTTCCTGAATGTTGACCGCCTTATCAAAGGACTTGAACGCCTCTTCTGGCTGTTGCAAAATGCCGTAGGCGACGCCGCGATTGACCCAGGCTTCGTGGTAAGTGGGGTTGAGGGCAATGGCCTTATCAAAGGAAATAATGGCTTTTTCCCGCTGCTTCAGACGGCTGAGCACCATGCCCTTATTGAGCCAGGCTCTAGGGTCCGTGTCGTCAATCCCAATCACCCGTTCAAAGGTGGCCAGGGCATCTTCATAGCGCCGCAGTTCCCGCAGCACCAGCCCTCGCTGATACCAGGCCTCGAGTCGCTGGGGTTCCAGGTCAATCACCTTTTGCAATGCGGCCAGGGCCTCATCCCGGCGCTTCAGCTGGCCCAGGGGCTGGCTGCGGGCTAGCCACAGCTCGGCATTGCTGGGCTGAATGGACAGGGCCTTGTCATAGGTGATGATGGCCTCTTCTAAATGGCCCTCGGCGATCTGACCGGCGGCGGTGGCCACCAGCTCGTCAATGGTTTCAAACAGTTCTGGCCGGTTAGACTGCAGCCGCGACAGCCGCTCCGTCAGGCTTTGGAGCTGGGTCTGGGCCGTATCCACAAAGGAGTCGGCCACATATTCGGGGGTGACTTCCCCCAGCTGGCGCATGATTTGGTCTTTTTGGACCTTGGCCTCGGTTTGCAGCGCCTCCAGCTGCTGGGCAAAGCTTTGTTGGAGTTGCTCCAGGTCCATGGCGCTGGCGGACTGTTTCCCCTCAAACTTAGCTTTGAGGTCATCGAGGGCGGCGGCAAAGCGCTCGGCAATCACCTCCAGTCGCTGTTGGGCTTCCTGCTGACGCCTACGGGCGGCTTCGGCTAGCTCGTTGACCTGGGTGCCCAGGTTGGCGTCAAACTGATCTAGCTTTTCGATCACCACATCCCGGCGACCAAATACCACATCTCGCACTTCCCCTAGCTGCTGGGTAAATTCCCCTTCTAGCCGACGCAGCACTTGGAAGGACTGTTGCTGCTGCTGGGTAAGGCTCGACTGGAGGGCTGTCAGCTCCCGGTTAAAGGCGCTGGCGGCGGCTTCAAGGGTTTGCAGGGTGCGGGCCTGCTGATCGCCCGTTTCACTCTGGAGCTGGCTCAGCTGGCTGGCAAAGCTATTGGCTGTCTGTTGCAACGCTCGAAATGATTCGTCCCGCTGCAGGCCAAGATCCCCCTGCAGCCGGTCTAGCTGATGTTTAAAGTCGGCGGCTACCTGGTCCATGTCCCCCAGCAGCACACCCTTCCGACCTTCCACATCCACCCTCAGGGTGGCAAACTGGGTCAAAAAGTCGTCGGTGGACTGGCGCAATTGCTGCATTAGGTCACTTTTGCGACCTTCGGTATCGTTGCGAAGTTGTTGAAACTGTTGCTGCAGATCGTTCACCGACCGTTCAATGGTTTGTAGGGCCAGTTCTTTGTGGCCCAGGGCATTGACCTGCATGTCATTCATTTGCTGGGCAAACTCTCCCCGCTCCTGTTGCATTTCGTCGATGATGCTGTCCCGCTGTTTTTCCAGCTGGGTTTTCATGGACTTGCGCAGGTCTTCCAGCTGGGGGCCGATGTCTTTTTCTAGGGAGGCTAGATTTTCTAACCAGCGATCGCGCTGTTCGATGGTGTCGGCCTGGAGGGTGCCGATTTCATCGGAAAAGATGGACTCTTTGCGTTCTAGTTCATCTAAATAGATGCCCTGGCGATGGTCGGCGGTGGCCTTGAGACCGGAGAGATGGTTGTCCAGGGTGGACTGGGCACTGTCTAAGCCTTGGAATACGGTCTGCTGCTGACGGCGGGTGTCGGCCTGGAGCGTTTGCAGCTGCTGGATGGCTCCATTTTTGAGACTGTCTAGCTCGTTAATGAAGTCGGTTTGGCGGCTGCCTAGGGTCTGACGGGCGTTGTCCAGCTCAGTCTGCCACTCCTTAACGGTTTTGGCCTTGAGGTCGGTGAGGTCGGCTAAGAGTTTGGTTAAACTGTTGCGCTGGGTGGATAGGTCCTGCTGAAAACCCGTGGAGCGTTTAACCAGTTCATCGGCACGGTCATCGGCTTCGGCCAAAATGTCGTCAATTTTGCGGGTAGCTGAGCGGACTTTCCCTTCCAGATTTTCGATTTCGTTCAGCTGACCCAAGACATTCTCGGTCACCTTCTTGGTGACTTCGTTTTCCACCGCACCGCGCATCATCCAAAGCATGGCCATGCCTATACCCAACAGCAAAATCAGGGTGCTAATGAGAACAATCAGGAGGGTGATACTCCAATTGCTGGCATTATTGCTGCTGATTGAATTGCCTGAACTATTAGTTCCAGTAGTTCCAGAAATTTGGCCAGCGTCGGTGGCTCCCCCTAGGGCCGCCGGATCAGCTTGGGCAAAGCTAGGCTGGATGGGGCTACACATCACGATCAGCAGGAGGGCCAGTTTGGGCCATTTAGCGGATTTTGATGGTGCGCTCAAAGTCATAGGGACAGGGGAATGGCGGGTGGGTCATGGAGACTGCTCATAGCATACCTGAGCTGGTGCGGCTTGATGGACTCTTTGGTGGAGGGATTCCCTGACTTAGGGGTTCGGTTTTGGGGATTCGGTTTTGGGGGTTCGGTTTTGGGGGATTAATTCTCCAGCTGGTCGATGGGGTCGATGGGGTGACCGTCGGGGCCGATGGTGGTGCGATCGCAAATGGCCCCCGTCAAATCCACCTGCTGAGCCCGAAATAAATTGGCCCCCCGCAGGTTCACCTGGCTCAAGTTGGCCCTACCCAGGTTGGCCCGGCTCAGGTTAACCTGGCTCAAGTTGGCCCCGCTCAGGTTGGCCCCGCTCAGATCGGCCCCGGTCAGGTCGGCAGCCTGTAAATTAGCCTGCCGCAGCACAGCTCCCCTGAGATTTACATAGGATAGCAAGGCCCCCCGAAGATCGGCCTCTGATAAGTCGGCGGCCTGCAAAAATCCATTGCTGATGTTGGCCCCCGTCAGGATGGCCTGGGTTAGGCACACCCGGCTAAGCTTGGCATAGGGTAAGTAGGCTTTTTGCAACTGGGCCTGACTGAGATCGCAGCCACGGATGTCACAATCAAATAAATTGGCCGACTCTAGCACAAGGCCTTGAAAGTTACGTTTCCCAGCTTGATAGGCGGCCAAGAATTCATCAACTGTCATACACTTCTACGTCAAAATTATCAGATACCAACAATCGTCAGGGCCGGCTCAAACGCCAGCCCCATGGCTTCCCCCCAGGCAACCTTGGCAACAAAAACTTTATGTTACAGAATGTAAATTACGCTACATGTAATGAAACAAGGACTTTCTTAAGTGTCACTTAACATTTTTCGGTGATGGTCACCCTGTCCCATGGCTCCAGTTGTCAGGCAATTCATCCCTCAGTTCCCTGATCCATTCCCCGCTCCATCTACAGCTTCAACCCACCACCATGACTGAGGCCCTGCCTTCCCTAGCCCAGCACTACCACCAACGCACTAAATATTTTCCCGAGGCCATGCCCGAAGGAACTTTAAATTGGGCTGAGCAGCCTCAGGTGTATAAAACCTATCCCCTGGGCAGCCGGTTTGAGCTGCAGGGGTATTTGGGGGCGATGGATCGCACCACCGACCAGTGGTGGCAGCGGCTATCCCAGTTTTTATTCCACAGCTACGGCCTGACGGCCAAGTTCACCAGCGCCGCCGGGGAGACGGTTTATCTGCGCTCGGCTCCCTCGGCGGGAGCCCTTTACCCCGCAGAGGTTTACCTGATTTCGCGGGGGACATCGCAGCTGCCCGCTGGTTTGTATAACTATCAGGTGAAAACCCATAGCCTGGTGCGGTTTTGGGATGATCATCCCTGGCAGCGGCTGCAGGAGGCTTGTTTTTGGCATCCGGCCCTGGAGCATACCCATTTGGCCGTGGTCACCAGTGTGATCTTCCAGCGCTCGGCTTGGCGCTACCAGGCCCGGGCCTACCGGCGGGTGTGTTTGGATACGGGCCATTTGCTGGGCAATATCGAGCTGGCGGCTTCCCTGTGTGACTATCGACCCCATCTGATCGGAGGGTTTGGGGATGATGCGGTGAATGATTTGCTGTATTTCAACGGGGAGGAGGAGGGTGCGATCGCAATTTTGGCCCTAGCGGATCTGCTGCAAGCCGAGCAAAATTTATCCCGGGGCTGTACGGCCCTGGCCAGTGAGCCACAGCTGTTAGATGGATTAGATGGATTGCCCTCAGGGGATGAAGACCTGCTTGCAGCCATCCACCAGTCCAGTAAAATCCCCCCAGAGGCCGACAAAAGTTTAGAGCAGGCCCAGTTAGCCCAGTCAAGTCCGCTGCCGGGGGCTCAATCAGCCTCCCAATATGCCTTTCCCTTTGGCAACCAGGCCAGTACCGCCGTGGCCCCCATTAACTGGGGGGATGGGTTGGAATATTTGACCAAAGCCATGCTTCACCGCCGTTCCACCCGTCGTTATCGGGGGGCAGCCATTTCCCTAGATCCGCTGCGCCAACTGCTGGACTTTGCCTACCATCCTGAACATTATGTTGGCCAAGGGTTTGATGGCCAGCCAGATTATTTTGACCTCAGTCTGATTCAAACCTTCATTGTGGTGCTGGGGGTAAATAACCTGGATACGGGCTGCTACTACTACGATCCAGCCACTAACACCCTACGCCAAGTGCGGTTTAAGCATTTTCGCCGGGAGCTGCATCACCTCTGCCTCGGTCAGAATTTGGGGCGGGATGCCAGCGTGGCGATTATCCATACGGCCAGTTTGAAACTGGCGATTGGGCGACATTGCGATCGCGCCTATCGATATTTGCATATGGACGCGGGCCATCTGGGCCAGCGGATTAACCTAGCCGCCATCCATTTGGGGCTAGGCGTCAGTGGCATTGCCGGATTTTTTGATGATCAGGTCAATGATGTGTTGGGCATTCCTGAAGACGAGGCCGTGCTTTATATCACCACCATTGGAGTGCCCTAAGGGGTCCTAGGGAGTTACATGCCCCCCATTTCCCTCACACTGCGGGCCACCGCTGACATGTCCTCATCCCCAAACCCTTGGGCAATCAGGCCGCTTTCGATCTGCTCCACATAGGCCGCCATGGGTAACGGCAACCCCAATTCCCGAGCCGCCTCCAAGGCAATCAGTAGGTCCTTGCGGTGCAACCTCATGCGAAATCCCAGGGGATAGGTATTATTCAGCATATTGTCAGACCGATGGGTAAAGGCCCAGGAACCGGCAGCTCCACTGCCCACGGCCTGAACCACCTTTGCCATGTCTAGCTCAGCCTTGAGACCGAGGGCTAGGCCCTCGGCTACGGCCCAGTAGGTGCCTGCCACCACAATTTGATTGATCGCCTTAGTGGTTTGGCCGGCGCCAATGGGACCGACGTGGGTAATGGTTTTGCCCATGGCCTCTAACACGGGCATGGCTTTGGTCAACGCATCCCCATCTCCCCCCACCATGATGGAAAGGGTGCCATTTTCTGCCCCTTCTGAACCGCCGGAGACCGGGGCATCCAGCATGGCAATGTCTTGGGTGGCCAGCTGGGCGGCTATGGCTCGGGTGGCGGCGGGGCTGATGGTGGACATGTCGATCACCAAGGTGCCAGGCTGGGCACCGGCCATCACCCCCTCCGGTCCGAGGAGGACCGCTTCCACATCGGGAGTATCACTGACACAGACGATCACGATGTCAGCTGCTGCCGCCGCTGTGGCCGGTGTGTCAGCCGCTGTCGCCCCCGCCTCGATCAGGGGAAGTTCGCGATCGCGGCTGCGATTATGGACCGTGAGGTGATGTCCGGCCGCCAATAAATTCATCGCCATGGGCAGGCCCATGGTGCCAAGGCCAATAAATGCAACCTTCATCTAGCAATCTCCCAAGTTGATCCACAATGGCTGTTGCTTCCAGCTTAATGCCCGATGGACTGCCATCAGGCTGTCATTGGACCGTCACTGGCTCGAAAAATAACCGTTATGGCAATAGCCATTTATAGGAGTGCTTCGGAGTCGTGATTTCTCCACGGACCAATGCCTTAGCCAATGCCTATGAAGACAAAAGCTCCCTGACACCATTATCAGGGAGCTAAATACATTGAAATATCCAGTTCATGGTGGTCTCAAGACCCTAGATGATCTAGGGTCTCCTAGATGGGCTAGTTGCCCTAGATAGTCTAGGGACCTTAGATGTTAGCCGCCAGCACAGGGGTCAGCTGCACAGGGGTCAGCTGCACAGGGGTCAGCCGCATCAGGAGCAACTTCACCAGCAGGAGCAGCGCAAGGATCAGCAGCGCAAGGATCAGCAGCACCGCCGCCACAACCAGTCAAAACACCAAGACTTAAAACAGAAGCTGCCGCTACAGCCGCTAGATAATTAACCTTCATTAGAATGTTCCTCTTAAAGCATTGATAGGGATCATAATACAGCCGAAATCAAATCGGCGAATTGATCCGTAAAGCATCATATCTCAATCAACCTGAATTTTCCCTAAGAAACAGATATGAATTTTCCTCGGTAGGGGCGTTCCATGGAACACCCCTACCGAGGATCTGACACTAGGCGAAACCCAAATAAAATGTGGCGGTAGGTGGTCGGTCGGCCATGGCGGTAGGCCGCCCGACAAAATCCTGGCAGGTCATCCCAGGCACAGCCTTTCATAATCGTCCGTTCCTGGGCGTCTTGCACATAGACCGTTGACGTAAACTCAAACACGTTGCCCGCCATATCCTCCACACCATAGGGGCTCTTACTGAGGGGATAAGCACCGATGCGACTGGTGCCTTTTGGCCCATTTTTTTGCCAGTTGGTCGCCTTGTCTTGCCATTCGTTGCCCCAGGTAAAATAGCGTCCATCTGTCCCCCTAGCAGCTTTTTCCCACTCATCCGCCGTGGGCAAGCGATAGTCAGTGCCATCTTTCTGGCTTTTCCAAGCCGCATAGGCTAGGGCATCTTTTTGAGACACCAGAACCACCGGATGATTATCTTTCCCCGCAGGAAACTGATAGCCCTGCCAAAAGTAGGGTCGCAGCTCCTCATAGGAGTGCACCAGCATGTTTTGCTCTTGGTAGTTCTCAGCGGTGATCCCCGGTTGATGATATCCGATTGCTAGCACAAACTCTTGATAGTCTTTGTTGGTCACCAAATCACGGCTGATGCAAAAGGAGGCCATGCGACGGTTGCCCTGATCCGGTTCAAAATCAAACCACCGCTGCTGCCGCAGTCGAGTTTCCACATCCGCTATTTCTTCGGCATTATTAGCCAGGGCCTGGGCTGAAATTCGATAGGCATAATCCCGTTCCTCTTGGTCACTACCCGCAATGTAGCGCCCCCGCTCAATGTATACAGAATTCTCCGCACAGCGAGTGTCTTGCTCTGCTTGGATAATGTCATCGCTCAAACCCACCTGAGAGCTAGCTTGACCGCAAGCGGTCACCAGGGAAACCAGCAGCAGCGTCCAGATTAACTTTAGACGGGGGGGGAATTGTGGGCGTGGGATATACATACGTATCAAAAAACGTTGCGGGGGGACTGGGTCAGAGCCTAATGGTAAGATTCCCTAAAGTTTTGATCATTTGCCCCGATGAGCAAGCTGGTATGAGATTTAAGGAGTAGGAAGATCCGATCGGTTCGAGGGAAAAATCACCCGTAGGTCTAATATTCTAGGGCTAGGCTGTAGTTGCACCGCTGTTTCAAGATGAAACGTTTCTTTCGTATAACATTGTTACAGGGGGGCAATGTCCTAGGGCTTGGCTTATGAACGTATCTTTGTATGTTTGACAAACTAAGATGAAGTCCTGGGCTGGCTCAATGCTCTAGATGTCCTTTGTTCTCATTTGTCCATGACGAATCATAATTGGCTGGTTACCGATGAGGGTCAGCGCACCACCTTTGGGAATGCCGACGTACAAGCTCCTGAACGGGTCTACCGGCTATATCGGTTTTTAACGGACCTAGAAGATATTTTGGCTGATGAGAGTGACGACAGTCTTCGCATCCAAAGAATCACTCCGCTGGTGCGGCAGCTATTAACCAGTTCCTACTGGCTACAGATGGAATATGATCCCCCGTCACCGCAAACCGGATGGTCGGTAAAATTCCTATACCGAGAGCATCAGTTTCCCCTGACGGTTCAGATGGTCGCCTGGGCCCCCGGGCAGGTTTCGACCATTCATAACCATGCGACCTGGGGTATTGTTGCCCTGATCGGTGGCGAAGAAAAAAATCACCTTTGGCAGCGTTCACCAACGACAGAACAGCCCCACCATTTGGCATCGGTGGGGGAACAAATCCTGGTACCTGGCGATATTATTGGTTTTACCCCCGGGGCTATTCACCAGGTAGAACCCCTAGGAGATGAACCGACGATTTCCTTTAACCTCTATGGTGTCACCGATCATAAGACCCGATATCAATATGATGTGGCTAACCATACGGCGAAGTTATTTTAGGTAAAGGTTTGTAATTGTCCTTTCACCCATTGTCCATAGGCCTCTGTGGCAACCATGGGCACAGCTATAATTTCCGGCAACTCATAACTGTGATGTTGGGTGATGTGGGTGGCAATTTGATCAAATAGGGCTAGGTCTGTTTTGATCACCAGCTGGTATTCAGCCTCCTGGTGAATGGCTCCCTGCCATCGATAAATAGATTCGATGGGAGTTAGGGCCACACAGGCGGCCAGCTGAGTATCGATTAGACTCTTGGCCAGGGTGCGCGCTTCGGTTTCCGAACCCGTAGTCACCAGGACCAGCCCGAGTTGAAAAGTGGGTGCCATAGGATAGAGTTTGGTTGACCTGACGGGTTATTGGCCTGGTTTACTGGCCTGGTTTACCGGGCTGTGAGGGGAAAAGATTGGCTCATGTATAGCCTAGGCGCGGCTGCCGTGATCTGGGTGGACATGTGGGGGGTGAATGCGGGGGGCCGCATCGTAAATTGCCCTGGAGTTGTTCTAGAAGAGCTGACGGTGGGAGCTGCCAAAATTGTGTTGGTCAGGATGGCATCGGTGAAGTCCGCCTGATCAAGGTTGGCCCGGCTGAGGTCGGCGTCTGTTAGATTGGCCCGTTGCAGCTGGGTGTTCTGCAAGTTTGCCCCGATCATTTTGGCCTGGCGTAAATCAGCGTTTTGCATCTGGGCATAGGCAAAGCTAGCAGCGGTGAGGTTGGCCTGCTGCAGATTTGTTCCCTTCATGTGGGCATGGGAAAAGCTGACTCCGTTGAGATCGCAATCGCTAAAGTTGAGGCCATTTAACCGAGAGCGTTCTAAATTTACCCCACTAAATTGAGCTGCAGAAATATCGGCTCCATATAATAGAGCCCCACTCAGATTGGCCCAGGCAAAATTAGCCCCATTTGCTTGGGCTTCCCGCAGGTTTACCCCAGCCAGGGCAGCGCTACAAAAATTAGTGCAATGCAAATGACTTTGCCGAAAGTTTACATGGGTTAGCTGAGCCCCGCTAAATTGAGCATGAGAGAGTTCGGATTTGATCCAAAACGCTCCACGCCCCTGAACTTTGGTGAGATTAGCGTGGTTAAAATTGGTTCCACTCAGCTTAGCAAACTGTAATGTTGCCTGCTGGAGCTGAGCGTTGGCAAAGGTTCCTTTGGTCAGAAAGGCGCGATTAAAATTGGTGCCGATCAGATTGGCATCGGACAGGTCGATGTTAACTAAAATGCAGCTCGATAGATCGGCTCCACTAAGGTTGATTCCCTTAAAATTGCGGTGGCCTGATTCATATAGTTTCAGGAACTCGTGAACTCTCATCTTAGGTTAGGGCCTTAGGGGTGGTTAATGATTGTCATGGCCGCCGTTGGCGAGGGGATGTTTCTGGACGTTCACGCTAACGACAATCACCACCTATTAGGGTAGACGGCACCCCATACAATGGGGGGAACGGTTGACGTTGGTTGATATACCAACTTAAAACTTAAAAAACTCTGAAACTTCAACACATCTCACTTATATGAACAAGCCCAAGGAGGTCGCCTTAACGCCTGTCCCCGTAAGACCATTGCGGCAATTTGCCCTGGGAGCCCTATGGTTAGGTTTTGTAACCTATGGGGTGCTGCTGTCACCGCCGAGTGCGCCAGATACCCTAGGGGTGATTCTTCAGCTGTCCACCGGGCAATGGGCGGAGCTCAATCCTTGGGTGGTGGTTTTGTTTAACCTCATGGGGCTGTGGCCGGTGATCTATGCCAGTTTAGCGTTGGACGATGGGCGCGATCAGGCGGTGCCAGCCTGGCCGTTTGTGGTGGGTTCTTTTGGGTTGGGGGCCTTTGCCCTGTTGCCCTATCTGGCCTTGAGAAAATCCACGGCTACGTTGCCCCGTGAACCTGTTGATAGCCTGTTGCTGAGGGTGATGCACCGTCGATGGGTGGGGGTGGGAGTGGCCATTTTAACCCTCCTCCTGCTTGCCTATGGTTTTACCCAGGGCCAGGGCCAGATTCAGGGGCAAGGTGTCTGGCAAGATTTTCTGGACCAGTTCTCCACCAGTCAGTTTATCCATGTAATGAGCTTAGACTTTTGTCTGCTTACGTTGCTCACCCCCAGCCTGTTGTGGGATGACATGGCCAGACGTCAGGCCTCTCCCCTTTGGCGGGGGGTGTCTCTGCTGCCATTGTTAGGACCCGCGATCTACTTGGCGTTACGGCCGACTGGTGCCGCTGCTAATGTTGCCGCTGCTAAGTCATGACAGAGGTAATGACAGGCTCCATGACAGACTTTTCTGGTGTCGCCATCGATCATCTGTGGACCACAGAACAATGGACTTACATCCGTAAAAATATTGGCCAGTGGCAAGGCTTATTTATTCAATTGTCGCCCTCGGCGACCCAGGTGAGTAGCACCCCCAGCGTCCTTACCCTCGAAGAAGATCGCCTCGATCAACACATGACGCTGGTGTTAACCCGCACTCCCCAGGGACAGCCATCCCAAACCATGGAACGAGATCTGGGCTATCCCGGTGCGGCCCCTTATATTTGTTTCTTTCCCACGGGGGCGTTTTCCCAGGGGCCTGTTGTGCGGCGTCCGTGGAGTAGTTTTGGTTCTGAGTTCTCTCTCCTGGCGGGTAATCGTCGTTTACGTTTAGTCCAGCTGTATAACGGCACCGCCACAGGGGAACATATCCTTGACTATGTCACCCTCATTCCTGAATATCGCCTGCCAACGGCGGCAACCGCGGCGGCGACCGCGACGATAGGAGCAGCAGCATTAAGTATGGCTCCCCCTCAGATCCCCCTGATGATGGATAGGGTTTTGGGCACCTGGCAAGGCAACAGCCTTTATCTGCCTGCCACCATGGATCGGCCTCAGATTGGCAGCAGCTACTGGCAGGCGAAGCGTCTGGGCGATGAGCTTCAAGTGTCGTGGGGGTCAGGGGCAATCACACCAGGGCAAACAGAATCTACAACAGGACGATTTACCCCCATCAATTCCCATTGTTGGCAGGCAGTGGGGAGTCCATTGCAGTTTTGGCTGTTGCCCGGTGATGCGAGCTGCACCGTTTATCCCCAGCTGCCGCAACAGTCCGGTGCCCGCCTCGAATTTTGTTGGTATCTGTCGCCTCGTCAGCGTCAACGCCTTGTGCGAGATTATGGAACTGATGGTAACTGGCTCGGCACATCCCTCATGCTAGAAACACGCCTATAGTTTTTTCCTATGGATGATTCTTGTTGACTGGCTAGTTCCCTTTCCCCCTCTCCCCTTCCTATTTCCCGTATCCTCCTTCCCCCAATCCATGTCCCTTTCCGAAACAATCCTCCAATCCATCCCTGGTAATCCCTACCAGGGCCTTCAACGGGCCGATGCCCTGTGGCATGATTATCGCCACGGCAAGATTCCAACCCCCACTGTGGTGTCTACCCAGTCAGAATCCCTAGGTTTAAAAGAGCAGCTCGATGCGACGAATATCCTCGATAGACCCAATACCTATGATGTGGTGATTTGCGGTGGCACCCTTGGCATTTTGTTGGGGGCCACCTTGGCTCGACGGGGATGGCGGGTGATGTTGTTAGAGCGAGGTGTCCTGAAGGGACGCGATCAAGAGTGGAATATTTCTCGGAGTGAGTTAAGGACATTTATTGACCTGGGTCTTTTGAGTGAGGAGGAATTGGAGGTTGCGATCGCAACCGAATACAACCCAGCCCGCATCAGTTTTGACGGCGGAGAGGATCTCTGGGTGGAAGATGTGCTCAATGTTGGTGTTGACCCCGTATATTTGCTAGACACCTTAAAGCAAGTCTTTCTAGCCGCTGGGGGAGAACTCCTAGAGCGCACACCTTTTTCCACTGCTCGAGTGGCACCCGACGGTGTTGTAGTCACCGCTGGAGAAAATACCCTCACCACCCGGTTACTCATTGACACCATGGGCCATTTCTCCCCCATTGTGCAGCAGGCCCGCCAAGGACAGCCCCCCGACGCGGTGTGTCTAGTGGTGGGCACCTGCGCCACTGGCTATGGGGAAAACCATACCGGTGATTTGATCGCCTCCTTCACCCCGATCAAGCATCAATGTCAATATTTTTGGGAAGCCTTTCCCGCCCGTGATGGCCGTACCACCTATCTGTTTACCTATCTGGATGCCCATCCCGACCGCATTACCCTAGGGGATCTGTTTGACGATTATTTTCACCTGCTCCCCGACTATCAGGGGGTAACCCTAGAGCAGCTCCACTTTAAGCGAGCCCTGTTTGGCTTTTTCCCCGCCTATCGCAACAGTCCCCTGCGATTTCCCTGGGATCGCCTGTTGGCGGTGGGGGATGCCAGTGGACACCAGTCTCCCCTCAGTTTTGGTGGGTTTGGAGCCATGGTTCGCCACCTGGATCGCCTCACCAGGGGCATTGATCACGCCCTAAAACAAGATCAGCTCAGTGCCTCTGCCCTGGGGTGGCTGCAGCCCTATCAACCCAATATTGCCGTTACCTGGCTGTTCCAAAAAGCCATGAGTCTGACCATGGATCAAACCCTGGACGAGAATCGCATTAACACCCTCCTAGCCACTATTTTTCAAGATATGGCCGCCTTGGGGGAGCCGGTACTGCGCCCATTTCTCCAAGATGTGGTGCAGTTTTTACCCCTGGCCAAGACCCTGTTGCGCACCTCTGTGTATCACCCCGGGCTAGTCACTAAGATTTTGCCCCAGGTCGGCATTCCCGCCGTGGTGGACTGGACTGGGCACTATGTCAGCTTGGCGGTTTACAGCGCCCTAAATCGATTGCTGGCCCGCCGCCCTGGTCTAGCCTCCGGGGAAGCCGGACACGGTGAAGCCGGGCACGGTGAAGCCGGATACTATTGGCAGCGCTGGCGAGAGTCCCTCACCTATGGCAGTGGGGGGGATTATGAGGGATTGGTGCGAAAATGAGGTCATCGTCTCTGGTCATCTAGTCTCTGGTCATCTAGTCTCTGGTCATCTAGTCTCTGGCCATTTATCGTTCACACCTACCGTTCAGCCCCATGCCCCTGAGCTTCTCCCAGGCCCAACAGCGGTTTCGTCATCTCATCACCCAACCCACCCTAAATCTGGCGGCCGCAGCCCTGTGTCCGGCCCAGGAGATGTACCCTGACTGCGACCCTGCGGTGTGCTACCAACAGCTAGACCACATGGCCGCCGCCATTAAACCCAATATTTCCACCTATCCCCTCAAAACAATCCAGGCCATCAACCACCAGCTCTACACAGAACTTGGCTTTAGGGGTAACCAAATTGACTACTACGATCCCGACAATAGCTATCTCAATCGGGTCTTAGAAAGACGGGTGGGCATTCCCATCACCTTGGCCCTGGTGTATTTAGAAGTGGCTCAGCGGTTGGACTTTCCCATGGTGGGGGTGGGGATGCCGGGACATTTTTTAATCTGTCCCACCATAGAGGAGATGGCGGTGTATGTGGACCCGTTTAATCGGGGAGAGGTCCTGTTTGAACCAGATTGTCAGACTATTTTCCAGGGTCTATATGGGACTAAGGCTGGCTGGAAAGCCGACTATCTTACCCCCATCTCCGCCAAATCCCTATTGGCTCGCCTACTGAATAATTTGAAGCTAATTTACCTAAATCGACGCGATTTACCCCATACCCTCACGATTCTCAATTATTTACTACTACTATTTCCCCAGCAGCCTGGAAACAGCCGCGATCGTGGCCTAATCCACTACCAGTTACAAAACCTGTTGGCCGCCCGCAGTGACCTAGAAACCTACTTGGCCCAGAGCCCAGGAGCTGCGGATCGCCACCAGATCTCACGGTTGTTAGATCACATCACGGAGAATTTATAGGCCATTTGCAGGCTAGTGGGTTCTATCACCTTTTTCTGTACAATTGGGAACCATTGCCCACCCTTATATAATGGTGAATTCTAACCATGGACGTGATCCCTGCCATTGATTTACTCGGCGGCCGCTGTGTTCGTCTATTTCAAGGAGACTATGAACAATCCCAGGTCTTTGATGACGATCCGGTGGCTGTTGCTCGCCGCTGGGCTGAGCAGGGAGCTACTCGGATTCACCTGGTGGATTTAGACGGAGCTAAGGCCGGCAAACCGGAGAACTGGCAGGCGATTACTCAAATTGTTCAGGCGGTGGATGTGCCAGTCCAGGTGGGGGGGGGGTTGCGCGATCGCAACCGAGTCAAAGAGCTGTTTAATTTGGGGGTACAGTACGCCATTCTAGGGACTGTTGCCGTTGAGAACCCCGAGCTAGTGGGAGAACTCAGCACCGAGTTTCCCGGTCGCATCTTTGTTGGCATTGATGCCCGGGATGGCAGAGTTGCCACCCGAGGCTGGATCGAGACATCTACGGTGATGGCAGACGATCTGGCTCGCCGTATGGGAGAGCTAGGAGCTGCTGCCATCATCTACACCGACATTAAGCGGGACGGCACCCTTAAAGGCCCCAATTTAGAAGCCTTAAGGGAATTAGCTGGCAAAATTGATACCCCTGTCATTGCCTCGGGAGGGGTGAGTTCCATGGGGGACTTACTGAGTCTGTTGGGGGTGGCTCCGTTGGGAGTGAGTGGCGTGATTGTGGGAAAAGCCTTGTATACCGGTGATGTTGCCCTGCCTGAAGCGATTAAAGCGATTGGCCCAGGACGTCTACAGGATGTTCCCCCCGATTTATCCTCCACCCGTTGGGGATAACGTTATCCATGGCCCATGGCAAAACAACAAAAGTAGTTCACGTGAACTACTTTTGTTGTTTTAAAAGGAAAGACTTAGACAATTGTTAACAGTTTTCACTGTTGTACCCATAGAATTCGAACAAATTTCTGATTTTTTTTTTAGTAAATAATCATGCCGATGGATGTAGTCGATCTGTCTATGAAGGGACTTCTTGATCCCTTCACAGGTCGTCAATGAGCGCCCTCCTTCACAGGGTGTTTCGGCTAGAGCCTTTGATAACAGAAGACTTCAGGCTTTGTTTGGCAACACTGTTTTAATGGTTAAACGCCAAGAGTCAACCCTGGCTTGGTCAACTTAGCTCTAATATTTCTCGGTTGTTGACAGGCAAAAATACTTCTAGTGATATTACTTTTTTGCACTTGGGTATCTTTTTGGTGTTAAAAACTTGTTGAATTAGTGCTATATATTTGTAGAATTAAAAGACCAACGAGATTTTCTTTCTCGAACATCGCTCCATTCATTGCAACAAAGTGAGGTTTAACCCGATATGGCAAATACTGTCCTTGCTCAGCTCAAGGAAGTTGAATCCCAGCTTGCTTCTCAAATTGAGGAACTAAGCGGTCAGCTTTCCGCCACAGAAAAGAAGCGCGAAGGTCTCAAGACTGTTATTGATATGTTTCAGTCATCTGGTAGCAGCAACGGTGTTGCGGCCAATGTGACCGAAATTTTAACCAATGCGGTTGCTAGTATCGCTGTCAGCGAAGAGCCTGAGTCTGAGCCCGAGCCTGTTGTTAAAAAAGTAGGCAAACGCCGTGGACGTAAGCCCGGTGTGGCTAAGGCAGCAGCAGAGGCCAAGCCAAAGGCAGAGCCAAAGGCAGAACCAAAGGCAGAACCAAAGGCTAAGGTAGCTAAGGTCAAGGCAGAACCGAAGGCTAAGGTGGCTAAGGTCAAGGCAGAGCCGATCGAAAAGATGGCTCGAAAGCCCCGTGGTGGCAAGTCTCCTAACTGGCAGCGCTACGTTCAAGATCCGTTCCGCAAGTCACCTTTGCCCGATGTTGTTGCTAACATTCTGAAGGCTCAGCCCGATGAAGCCTTCAAAATTGCTGATGTGATGGAATCAATTTTCAAGAGCGATATGCCTAAGGCAACTTTCTTGAAAGCACGTAATCGTGTGTCTAATATCTTATCCGCTGGTGCCCGTACTAGTGAGTGGTATCGTGGTCGTGGTGGTAAGTACAGCATGAACAAAAAAACATTGGCCTAGGAGCGTTCTCGGTTGATTAAAGAATCAGCTGAGACACCTCTTAAAAAAAAGAAGTTCCTGGAGTCAATCCAGGAACTTCTTTTTTTAGGTCCTTTTATTCACCTAAACCTTGTCTAGCTCGAAACCTGGAGTTTCCCTCACCCTAAATCCCTCTCCCGAGGGGAGAGGCGTTGGTAGTTAGGCACCGAGTTATAGCCAGAGGCGTTTCCCTCACCCTAAATCCCTCTCCCGAGGGGAGAGGGACTTTGATGACGCCCCGTCTCCTCTGGAGATGGGGCGTCAAAGTCCTTCCAGGAGAAGGGCTGGGGGTGTGGATTGCCTCCCGCAGGGTTTGCCAGAACTAGGGTTCTCAACCTGGACTTGGTTTATTTTGCTTTCATTTATCTATCTAAAGATAGGGGTATCAAATTAAGCTGGAAAATCCTGGCTAGGTGGAGAATCAGGGCCAGAAGCCAGTGAGGTCATGATTCCTGACTTCTGAATACTATCTGGGAAAACGTCCCGCTTTGAGTTGGTACTCGGTGAGAACAATGCCTATCCCTAGTCGGGTTGATTGATAGCGCCAATGTGACACGTCAATAGCCAATCTATAGGTATTGCCCAGCCGTGGCCGAGGGGGTCTAGGATGAATTTTGGTAACATTGAGGGACGCCCATCCACGCCAATCTGGATACCCTGTGGGCAATCACTTAATGAAGTTGTAAATTTTTGAAATTTTATCAGCTTGGTGCTTACGGGGTATAACCCTTAGCCCGCTTTCCTTGTAGGGCAATGCTACGGCCAATGGATAAAAATCGAGTGCTATCTTAGGTATTATCAGGGATTGCCCATTGTCATCCCTAGGCCAAGTAGGTAATAGTTTAAAGAGTGTGCTGAGCTACAGTTTAGGAAATGTAAAACCATAACGTAGGGGGTTTTACCTACAGTTTAGGTGTGATTTGTGATTTTAGTGGAGTTGTCCCAGATAGTGTTTCCCGGCAAGTATCCAGGCGGTTATAGCGTTACTTAATCCATGGTTGATTTTTCAGTTGCTATTCGTCTTTACAACGGTGCTGCGGTATTACCAAAGATTTTAGAGGCTCTCAGAGCTCAGATTATCGCTGACAGTGTCCTGTGGGAAGTGCTCATCATCGACAATAACAGCGTTGATGGAACGGCTGATATGGTCCACGAGTATCAGCAGAGATGGACCGTTTGTCCCCTGAAATACGTACTAGAGCCTTGTCAGGGTGCTTCTTTTGCCCGCCGTCGAGCGATTCTGGAGGCCCAGGGAACTTGGATTGGTTTTTTGGATGATGACAATATCCCCGATCTTCACTGGGTGCAGTCTGCCTATGACTTTGGTCGCATTCATCCTCAGGCGGCAGCATTTGGCAGTCAAGTTCACCCCAACTATGAGACCCAGCCCCCGGCCAATTTTGAGCGGATTGCCCCCTTTATTCCCGTAGTGGAGCGGGACGAAGTGGTTTGTTTTACGTCGGGGTGGCGGGCCATGAGTAATTTGGTGCCCCCCGGCGCTGGCTTGGTCATTTTACGTCAGGCTTGGTTAGACCATGTGCCCTCTTCTTTAACCCTACGGGGTCCGGTGGGGAACTCTCTGAGCTGTAAGGGAGAAGATGTGGAAGCCTTGCTTTACTTAAAGAAGGCGGGCTGGGAGATATGGTTTAATCCGCTGATGCACATTGACCATCAGATCCCCAGCTGGCGATTTGAGCAGGCTTATTTACTGCGTTTTTTCCATGGGATTGGTTTGAGTAAGTATGCCACCCGCATGGTAGGCATTCCCCTTTGGAAGCGACCGTTGTTAATCCTTTTATTTATGGGCAATGACGGTCGTAAGCTTTTGCTGCATCTGATCAAGCACCATCGGCACCTACGGCAAGATGTGGTGGCTGCAGCTGAGCTGCAGTTGTTAATGAGTAGCTTACTCAGTCCGTTTTATGCTTGGCGGCGGAGCCTCATGGGGCCTCATTATTCTGGGAGTGGCAGGGTTGCCCCCAGGGTAACCGGCTCCCAGGGAAGCAAAAGTGAGCTGAACAGTGAGTTGGAAAAGAAAACGGTCCTCCCTCCCCATGCCCACGGTTCTCATCTATCGTGATCAACTTTTACCCTATTCGGAAACGTTTATTCCGGCCCAGGGGGGAAGTCTGTGTCGCTATGGGGCTGTCTATGTTGGCACCAGTCGCCTGCCTGAGGGGGCGGAGCATTTGGCTGGGCAGAAAACCCTTGTTTTAGGGGATAGTTTACGGAACAGGCCAAGGGATAGCTTAGGGGACGGGTTGGGGAATAGTTTAGGGGACACATCAAAGATCAGTTCTGCCTGGGGCCGTCTTTGGAAGGTGGGGTATAAGTTTGGGGGTATTTCCCCTCCCCAATGGATCCGTCTACTCCAGCAGCAGCAGCCCACGTTAGTTCATGCCCATTTTGGCAGTGATGGGGGGATGGTGCAGCCCCTGTGCCAACGGTTGAACATTCCTCTGGTGGTCACATTTCATGGGTATGACGCCACTTGGGATACGCCTGCCTGGGGAACCGTGCGGGGAAAAGGGGATTTTTTTCGGGCACTGCTGCTGCGGAAACGAGATCTGGCCCTAGGGAAGGCCGACAGACTGGTGGCTGTCTCCCAGTTTATTCGGAGTCAACTGCTGCTGAGGGGAGCCGCTGCTGACAAAATTCTTGTGCACTATATTGGTATCGATCGACAGCGGTTTCACCCCAGGGTGGGCCAGAGAGAGCCCATGGTGTTGTTTGTGGGGCGACTGGTGGAGAAAAAAGGGGGTGAGTATCTAGTGCGGGCCATGGCGGCGGTGCAGCGTCAGCGGCCGGAGGTAACGCTGGTGATAATTGGGGCGGGGAATTTGCGATCGCACCTCCAAACCCTGGCGGATCAGCTCCCAGTCCGGGTGCAGTTTTTAGGCCAACAGCCCCCGGACCAGGTATACCACTGGATGAACCGAGCCCAGGTGTTTTGCGTGCCCAGCATCATCGCCCGTTCAGGGGATGCTGAGGGCTTTGGCATGGTCTTTGCCGAGGCCCAGGCCATGGGGCTGCCCGTGGTGAGCTTTGCCACTGGAGGCATCCCTGAAGCCGTCCTGCATGGAGAGACCGGCCTACTCGCCCCGGAAAAAGACACAGCCCAGCTCACCCAGCATTTGCTCCGACTATTGGCCGATGGGGAACTGCGACAAAAATTTGCCCTAGCCGGACAGGCCCATGTGGCCGCTAACTTTGACCTCCAGAAAAATACCCGCCAGCTAGAGACGATTTACGACGAGGTGGTGGAACAATATTGTCAAGAGAAATGAGGAATAATGGCGCAGGTCATGGGAGTTTCCGGCTAACTACCAACTAACGCAACCAACTAACGCAACCAACTAACGGCAACCAACTAACGGCAACCAACTAACGGGTACAAGCGGGTATGGGTAAGTTTTATCAGGATTGGGACATTGAGATTATCAACTATGACATGTATAGCCTACAGGGCCTAGACCTGCGGGGCCCAGCCTTAACCCAGCCCGATTACATTGCCTATTTAGGGGCCGCCCAAACCTTTGGCCGCTACTGCCACGAGCCATTTCCCACCCTCCTGGGTCAACAACTCCAGTTAGGAACTTTGAATTTGGCCTCCGGGGGTAAAGGCCCCCAATACTATTTACAAAATCCGGCGGCGTTGGAGCTAATCAATCAGGCCAAGCTCGCCGTCGTCCAGGTAATGTCCGGACGCAGTATTAGTAATTCCGTCTTTGAATCCACCCGGGGTGGTCGTTCCGGCCTGCGCCGCAGCAATGGCAAAAAAACCACCGCCAATGTCATTTTTTACGAGTTGGTCAGTGGTCGAGATGAGCGGGGCCTAGACCCTACCTTTCTCCAACAGCTGTTGGCTGAGACCCGCCATAACTATGTCACCGCCATGGTGGAACTACTGGAGAAAATTCACGTGCCCACGGTGCTGCTATGGTTTTCCGTACGTTCTCCCGCCTATCAGGAGATCTATCCCCCCCTCTGGCCCAGACGCATTAACCGCTGGCTTGAGCAGATGTCCCAGGGCAAGCTGGGACTGTGGCGACGGCGCAATGAAACTCGGGTGGAACAGTTCCTGGGAGATTTTCCCCACCTGGTGAATCAGGCCATGGTCGATCAGCTAAAACCCCACAGCGATTGCTATGTCGAATATGTGGGGCAGTCTGGCTTACCCCAACCACTGAAAACCTATGGGGGACAGTCCTTAGCCCCCAATATTTACTATCCCTCCCCGCAAATGCACCGGGATGTCTACGCCAAACTACTGCCTGCTGTCCAGACATTGCTTAGTTAACGTGATCCACGATTTGGGTGGGGGATGGGTATCTGGGAATGGTTTTTTTGGCCTCACCAGCATACTAGGCATGGCGCTGGGAATGTAAATCCGCCACCGCTGATGCGATCGATGGCTCCACCGCGGCCCAAGCATAGGTGTGGATAAACAAATCGTAGGCATGGGCTGTGATTTGTTTATCCAAGGCTGGATTTTGCCAGAGATAGTCCACCTTCTCCACCATTTGGGCTGCCGTTTCCCCCAGCCAAAGGTGATGGTTGTCTTTTACCCCCAGGCCTTCGGCCCCCTTGGCGGTACTCACCACGGGGCAATAGCTGGCAAAGGCTTCTAAAATTTTTAACCGCGTCCCCCCTCCCTGGCGGAGGGGAACCACCATGGCACTGGCCCGGTTTAAATAGGGTCGCACATCGGGCACCATGCCGGTGATGTGGATGTTGTTGTGGAGCTTGGCGGCTGTTGCCATAGCCGCCGTGGGGTCACGGCCCACTAGCCAGAGCTGACTGTCGGGATAGCGTCGTTTGAGGGCGGGGTAAATTTCTTGGATCAGGATGAGGGCGGCTTCTTCATTGGGGTAATAAGAAAACTTCCCCAGAAATAGGAGATGGTGCGGCTCCTTGGGGGAATGGTTTTGACTGGCCGGGGGATTAACCTGCCGATAAAATTCGGCCTGTAATCCATTGGGAATCACCTTCACTCCATGGCTGATGCCATAAAGCTGCCGGATTTGGTCTGCATCTACGGGACTGCACACCCAGGTTTGATCGGCTCGTTGGATAAAGGTCTGTTCAATGTGCCGAATTTGGCGTAACGTGCGGCGGGGTAGGCGGTAGTCTTCCTTATTGCCTTCAATGTTGTGGTTATCTAAAACGATGGCGCAGGGGTGGTTTTTGACTACCTGGAGATAGGGGTATAGCCACAGCTCTTCAAACACCATTAGGCTGGGCTGAAATGTTTCCACCAGCTGGCCTAGGGCCTTAGCCGCGTCGGCCGTATAGAGCCAATCAGCATAACTGTAACCGTCGGACCGCAGGTATCCCAACCGATTTTTAACTTTTTCAGTCCATGGGCGCTGGGGGCTGGCAATGTCGTAATGGGCTAACTTAAATCCCTGTTGGGTAAGTTCCTGGGCGGCCCGATCGGAGCCTTTATAGATGGAGAAGATAGCCACTTCTCCCTGGTGTTTGAGTAGGTTGAGGGTTTGCCAGTTTCGCAACGCCACGCCGCCGGTCGGGGGATAGGGGGGAACTTGAACAATAACCAGACTGCGACAGGAACCCATGGGTAAACCGAAGAATAGACCTAAAAATTGGTTTAACTATCTTCAAGGTAGTGGGCGTAGGGAGTCTTGGCAAAAAAATCGGTGAGTTCTTGATGATTTGCGATCGCATCCTGCCACCGCCCCGATGACTGTTTTTGATAGGCACTGGTGACCGGCGATGGGGCCACCCCCAGAAAGTTACAAATCTGATCCACCGTTGGCTGATGTTGCGAGCTGTCTTGGATATGCTCCTCATAGGTTAATGGGAGAACCTCTAAACCCTTTAGCAACTCCAGCTCATAGGTTGCCAGCCGTTCACTCCGCTGCATCCAATCCAGCATACTTTCCGGTCTTACCGTAATTACCCTAGATTTAGCCGGGGCATCGGTCTTTTTCTGATAGTACCCAGAAACCCGTGCCTTAAGATTCGAAAGGGCATGGTAAAAGAGATTGCGCCGTTGTAGATGAATGATCTTAAAGCCAACTTTGTCCAGCTGGTGTAAAAAATGCCGCCGTCGCAGCAGCGGCTGCACATCTCGAATGTGATAGCTTAGGATTTTGCAACCGTAGGCCTCCGTTGACGCCTTGGCGCAGCAGCTCTGCACATAAAGCTGGGGCAGGAGCACCGGGCGGCTCAAGATCTCTCCATCACACTGAATTGATTTGACACTGTCCAACAGGCTAACCAAAACGGTGGTGCCGGAACGACCTCGACCAAACAGAACAAACCGCACCGGGCTCAAGGGGGGACGATGCAACAGATAGTGAACCGTTTGTCTAATTTTTAAATGGGGATTTTTTATGGGAAGTAGTTCCATTATATTGTTTCCAATCTGGTCAGATAGCTGAACCTGTTATCTGGATCTGTTATCCTGTTTTTTTATTTTGGCCATAGCACCAATGTCCTGGGCTCGCCGAGACGAAGGCCCCAACAATTTTGTGCGCCATACCATCAGCTTGCAATCTAGCCGACAGCGCAGTTTTGCCACTTTTAGCAGTCCCACCGCCCCAGGCGATAGGGCCTGGTAAGGTTCGTCGGTATATCCGTACTGCTGTTGTAACCTATTTGTCACACTGTTCACAATTGCGACATGGTGTGGCCACAGCTGCTGTTTCCACTTGTCAACCGCCCTAGTCTCCAGGGGCTGAAGTGCCTGGTTTAAATGGGCTAAGGCCCACCCCTCCCGATTGACAATGGGCATGGTTTGGGTCGAACGCTGGGTCCACACCCCCCTAGGATAGTCCTCATTAAGAAACTCAAAAATCCCCTCAAGGACTGATTCCGGCTGGTGCACTAAGTCTTCGTAGCGCACCAGTTTTACCCGTGGATCAGAGTGCCAATTTTGTTCATAGAGTTGGGTACTTTGGTGCCATTGTTCGGCATGGACATGGACATAGTTACTGGCCCAGGTCATGTTTAACAGCGATGCGGTCACCGCCCTCGGATCTCGTAACATCCATAACACTTGGGCCTGGGGAAACCACTCTAACAGCTTTGCTAAATGTTGATAGTGCAGCGGTGTCTTTTCTCCCCAGCGGGGCTTATGACAACGTTGAGCATAGGTTTCTAACCATCCGGCAAAGAGAGTGCCATGGCTAGGAGATCCCTTGGCCAAGATGTTAGTTAGGGTGGTATCTGGTTCTATATCAAAGTAGGAGAATCGCTGACTTTGGCTCAAGACTTGCCAAAACTGTTGAAATTCCCCGGGCTGATCTAACTTTAAATGACCATAGGTGGGGACCCAATAGGTTAGAAAGTGGCTCTCTGGAGAAACGGCAATGCGGGGATGGGCCGAGAGGATGGTGGTTAACAGCGTGGTTCCCGACCGGGGCATACCGACGATAAAAATTGGCGGCTCTCCTGATTGGATCATGGGAATGAGGTGCTCGACTAGCTTTTAGCAAATAACTTTTAGTCTTTTAGTAAATACAGAGGCTACGTTAACCGGTTCTGCTTAACAATGCTTGTTGTAATGCTAAATCCACAGACTCCATTTGGGCGAGGTATTCTTGAACGCCTTGTTGGAGCTGGTGTCAAGCAGAATCAGGATTTTGTAACACGGCATTAATGTGGATGATGGCTGCTTGGCATGAACTCATGACGTGAACTACGGACGTAAAGCGATAAAAAAAGGTGGACTAGAATTTCTAGCCCACCTTAACATTGCAAAGTTAAATCAAATCAGAGTCCGGTCAGAGTCTGATCAGTGCCTATGGAATAGTCACCGTAAAGCGGAATGCACCCACCTCACTAGCATCAACATTCAGGCCAAGGTTAGGACCACCAGCCACCACACCTCCACCAGCGCCAACGCCTAGGCCACCCGTTGGTGTCCCCGAGGGGAAGGTACCAGGGAAGGAAGGACAGGATTCTACCAGAGAGGCTAAAGGTGCTTGGGGGAATAACAACGGGCTACCAGCAGCAAAGGTAAGATTAGTGCCTAGGGTAGAAAGCAGCTGGGGCGAGGCCAACTCTAGACTCGCTGGCTGCAGAACACTCGGCACCTGCAACTCGTCACATATTTCCACATTGGCAGCCTGGGCCACCCCGGCATTAAAGAAGTAGACCGTATACTCCACCACATCCCCAGACTGTAGTGGGTTATCCACCTCAAACAGACCCAGCGGTAAGCTATTACCTGCCAAGTTGGCTAAGGTATCGTCATCCTCGGTGCCAGGCTGATTAGTGAAGTCATTGATACCCGGTAGCGCCAGGTTAGTACCGGCCCTAGTAACCCGAGTAATGCGCTTCACAATCCGCAGATCGGCCCCCAAAAGCACAGGAGTTTCAATGTTCTCCTCCGGTTCATTCGCCTCTAGGTTGCCATTCGGATCACTAGCGACGGGATCGGGGGTGGTGGAATCACTCGGGAAGGGATTGATATCGTTGGAAAGATCCGATGTCGGCTCCCCAGATATCACACCAATGCCGTCAGTCGTCGTCTGGTTATCAAATGGCCCAGGTAAATTGGGGGCGACATTATTACCCGCAGTATTAACGTCAACCGTAATTTCGTAAACGGCAAACTCACCCACATTCAACGTGCTGGTGGGATCCGCTGGATCACCGGCCAGACGCAAATCGCCGCTGCCATCAAAGCTAGCGTTAACGGGCACCGTGGTCACACCGCCCCCAGCCGTGACCAATGTGGGGGGTGTAACGATGTTGAAGTCGTTAGTACCACCAATACCACTGGTGCCGAAGGTGGGTCTAAAGTCATTATTGAGGACAACATTTCGTAAATCCTCGATCCCAATGTTGCGCACCACTATCTGATAAACCAGACGCACATTGTTGGTACCAAACGTGGCCCCCGTAATGTTACCGATTTCAGTGCGGCTTTGGTCAACCCGCTCAATCACCGAAATTTCAGGCGTGATCACAAAGTTGACCGGGGTGGGGGTGTTTTCAGAATCCCCAGGGGCTGGAGCCGGAGCGCTCTGATCGCCCGCATTACCCACGGTGCTGCCCCCTGTCGGCGACTCACCAGGAGGATTCAAGGCCCCCTCCAAATCAGCAGGCAGAGGGGTGACTGAATTCAAATCGTTGGAGATATCGCTGACTGGAATCGTCGATGCAGCCCCAACACCAGTGGCTGTGGTGCTGTTGTTAAACGGTCCCGGCAAAGCCCTTGTCAGGGTTTCACCATTGTCCGCAGGGTTTCACCATTGTCCGTCAGATCCACATCAACAACGATTTCATACTCGCTAAATTCACCAACAGCTAAGGTCCCCGGTTGGATCAGGCTGGCATTGTTCGTATTCGGAGGGCCAGCCCCTTGATCAGAAGAATCGCCACCATCGTAGTTAGGATTAATCGGATTAGGCACACCAACACCAGCCACCTGGGTCAACGAAATGATCTCGAACCCATTATCAGGGCCAGAACCACCGCGAGTGCCGTCGTCAAAGGTGTCGGTAAAGTCGTTCGTTAGCAGAACGTTATTGAGGTCTTCAGCTCCTGTGTTTTGGACCCGGATGCGATAGGTGACACGCCCCGTATTGGCTCCATAGGTGCCTGTCGGCTCCAGTACCGTGGTCACCACTTGCTCAGAGACATTGATCTGAGGTTGTTGGATCGGAAAGGTAACGGGCGTCGGCACGTTTTCATTCACAGGATCGGGGGATGCTATCGGGGTCGGAGCCGCTGGATCCCCAGGATTGCCCGATGTACCACCACCCGTGGGTGAATTGCCCGCTGGATTCAGCTGATCTTCTAGGGCAAGACCCGTTGCATCGTTGGAAATGTCACTTACCGGAATGTTTGAAGTGACACCGATACCATCCGTTGTGGTGCTGTTGTTAAAGGGACCGGGTAGGGGATTGGACAACGTTTCGCCATTGTCCGTCAGATCCACATCAACGACGATTTCGTACTCGCTAAATTCACCAACAGCTAAGTTTCCACTGTTGAGTGGGATTAACCTCGAGTCGTTTGTCCCGTTAGGGCCGGCTCCCTCTTCCGAGGAATCGCCACCGTCATAGTTGGGATTAACCGCATTGGTCACCCCACCTACTTGCGCTAACGATACAATTTCGAACCCATTGTCAGGGCCAGAACCACCGCGAGTGCCGTTGTCAAAGGTCTCGGTAAAGTCGTTCACCAAATTGACTGAAGTGAGATCTTCAGGCCCTGTGTTTTGAACGCGGATGCGATAAGTGACTCGACCGTTATTGGCTCCGTAAGTACCTGTCGGATCAATCACCGTACTCACCACCTGCTCAGATACGTTGATCTGGGGTCGAGTGGGGAAGATAACCGGGGTGGGCACGTTTTCATTCACGGGGTCGGGTGATGCTACCGGGGTCGGAGCCGCTGGATCCCCAGGATTGCCCGATGTACCACCACCCGTGGGTGAATTGCCTGCTGGATTCAGCTGATCTTCTAGGGCAAGGCCCGTTGCATCGTTGGAAATGTCACTTACCGGAATGGTTGAGGTGACACCAATACCATTGGTGGTGGTGCTGTTGTTAAAGGGACCGGGTAGGGGATTGGACAACGTTTCGCCATTGTCCGTCAGATCCACATCAACGACGATTTCGTACTCGCTAAATCCACCCACCGCTAGGGTACCGGGTTGGATCAATTCTGCATTATTTGTATTACCAGGTCCGACTCCCTGATCAGAGGTGTCACCCCCGTCATAGGCCGGATTAACCGGATTGACAGTGCCACCCACCTGGGTCAAGGATACAATCTCAAAGCCGTTGTCAGGCCCCGATCCGCCCCGGGTGCCATTGTCAAAGGTCTCGGTGAAATCGTTGGTTAACGTGACCGTATTGAGATCTTCAGTACCTGTGTTTTGAACGCGGATGCGATAGGTGACTCGACCGGTATTGGGGCCATAGATCCCTGTCGGGTCAATAACCGTACTCACCACCTGCTCAGATACGTTGATCTGAGGAGTTGCATTGGGCTGTAGGGTAACCGGTGTGGGGGTATTTTCATTGGCGGGAACAGCTGGATCAGGCGGGGGGGGTGCATTGACCGCACCCGGATCACCAACGGTGCTCCCACCGGTCGGAGAATTACCGGCAGGATCCAGAGCACCTGCTAGGCCTAGAGCTGAGCCATCGTTAGAGATATCGCTCACCGGTCGGTTAGAGGGGGTGGTGGGATCACTGCCGAGGCCCGTCGCTGTGGTGCTATTGAAGAATGTCCCTGGCAGTCCAGTAGTTAGGGTTGAACCATTATTGCTGGTGTCAACGTCGACCAGGATTTCATATTCGGTAAATGCCCCGGGCTCTAGGGTGCCTCCCGTCGCCAGCACCGCGTTGTTGGTGTTAACACCTCCACTGTCAACAGTGTCACCACCATCATAGAGAGCGGTATTGGCTGGATTGGCTACACCGCCGGTTTGGGTGACTGAGATAACTTCGAAGCCGTTGTCAGGCCCAGAGCCACCACGAGTGCCGTTGTCAAAGGTCTCGGTAAAATCGTTGATCAGTTGGACGTTGGTTAAACGCTCGGGACCTGTATTCTGGACCCGAATCCGGTAGCGCACCCGAGCCGTGTTAGCACCACCGGGGCCAAAGGTGCCATCGACGGGCGCTACTGTTGTTTCAATGAACTGCTCAGAGACGTTAATGCGAGGTACTGGCACCGGTGGTGGCAAGATCACTGGTGTGGGGGAAGCCTCTAGGGGGTCATTGTCACCATTCGGGTCTGGATTGGGGGCGGGATTAGCGTTGGGAGGAACACTATCATCGACGGACGTATCTATAATTCGTAAACCAATGGGGGTTGTACCGGCGGCTACCACCGTATTGTTATAGGTCTCCCCAGGGTTAATATTGGCCGCAGCGGTGTCTAGGCGAACGGTGTATTGGATGACGGTGGCCTGACCCGGTGCGAGGGAGCCGGTGCCATCCAACAGATTCTGATTGCCATTGCCATTAAAGGCAGGATTAGCGGTGCCTGGACCTGAAATGACCGTGGGGGGAACTACCACCGTAAATCCAGTGGTCCCGTTAAAGGTTTGGGTGAGGTTGTCGGTTGCTTGCACATTGGTCAGCGTGGTACTGGCACCAAAGTTCTCTACTTGAACGGTGTAGACAACGTCAAACTCAGTTGCACTGACCTGAACAGGGGTAGACGCACTTTTGGCCGTACCGATGCTACCTGGGACAATAAATATGGTGTAAAGACCAACACCATGGTTGCCCGGCCCCCCATTGGCGTCGTTGGTGGTAATGTATCCACCTCCTCCCGCCGGGTTCAGCCCATCGGCTACTGAGGCAGGACCGTTCCCGTAGGTAAGCGTAAGGTTAGTGAGGGTGCCACCGCCAGCAGCTGAATAATCGGCGGTGATGGTTCCTTCAGAGCTTTGGTTTTGAGCCTCCACCCCTGCCGCGGGAGGATTGGCTGGGTTCGGTAAAGCACCACTGTTAGTGGGATTGACAGCTACACCGCCAGTTGGTGTGGCATTTATGGGGGTGAATTCAGTTCTGGTGGCAGGACCCACTAGGTCCGCATCAAGGCTTCTGGGGTTATAGATGCCGACAAAATCATTGCCCACAATGTCTACGGTGTAGTTACTGGCCGGTGCCAGCCCTGGGGCAGTGCCTCCATTGGCCTGATCGATGCCTAGAGGTATACCAGCTACTCCAGCTGCAGCTTCGGGTGAAACTTGGAACAGCGGTGAGGGGGCAGTCGCGGGGGTGATGCTCGTAGGGGCAATACTACCGCCCAGTTGAATCTGATCCTGCCACGTATTGGCGTTATCTCGGTCAACGTCAATTACGAGTAAGCGGGCTTGCTCAATGGGGGCACCAAAGTCAATATTCAGCGTGACTGCCTCGCTTAATGAGGCAGGATCGTGCTGAATTTCGAGGATACTACCGCCGCCAAACCCCCCGGTCAAACCCGTGGTGGAAGGGCGTAGGACCGCAAAGTTTCCGGTATTTCCGGTCCAACTTAAATTGACGGAGACATCGTTACCAAAGGTATCGGTGACAGTAATGTCTTCGTTGAGACTGTTGGGCGTGTAGCCGCTCAAATTAACTGGAAATATGGATACAGCCTCAGCTGGACGGCCAGTCACTAAGCTCAGAGTGGCAGCAGTTAGGGCGGAGGCCGTGATAACTATCGTTTGCCGACAATGCTGATTGAACCAGTTTGTAATAGAGAAAGCCGAGTGCCGCTGCGGGGCATGAGGGCCAAATTGTGGTTTAAGGGTCTTCTTGAGCAAGCGCTTCATCGCTTAATTCCTAGTAGAGGGTGACGGCATTGGACAGAGATTAACGAATGGGGTCTACGGCTCAATCTGTAGGTCAGTCTCAAGATTTTCGTAGATAATTTCGAGGCCGCGAGTATCGGTGAAGATAAATTCAGTCCGGCGATCGCGGGCATAATCAACGCGTCCAGTTCCGCTCGATCTCCGTTGGGTTTCACCAAAGGAACGAATCCGCATGCGCTCTGGGGCAACTCCCTGCTGTAGCAGATAATTTCTAGCGGCCAATGCCCGCCGTTCCCCGAGGGCCTGATTGTAAGCGTTGCTAGCTCGGGGGTCCGTATGTCCCTGGAGTTCAACTGTGATGAAGGGATATTCCTGTAAGACAGCAATAATGTCATCCATAATGGCTATGGATGCAGCACTGAGGTCTGACTTGTCGAGGGCAAAGTGAATGTTGCGCGGAATCCGCAAAATCACCTGCTCTGGCGGTAGTTCCGGTTCGGGTTCGGGTGGGTCTTGGGCAATTTCACAGCTGGGCATTTGGGGAGACCTTGGTCCATCTCCCAGGGTGCCGATGGCGGTAATGGCTGAGGGTTCAGAGGTGCCGTACACATCGTCGGTGGCGAGGGCGCTGACGATGGTGCCGTCCGGTGCATCTACTCCCACGTTAAAACTGCCGGTGTCGTCAGTGGTGACGGTGGTGACGTACTGGTTGAGGGCTCCGTAATAGCCTTTGCGGTCCACCACGGTGTAGATGTCGATGGCTGTTCCCGGATCGGCGATGCCGCTCAGGGTGGCTTGGCCACCGCTGATGGGGAAGGTGTAGTCATCAAATTCGGGGGCGTTGATGGCTCCATTGGCAGTGTCCCGACGACGCATAGAAGAGTTGCGCGGGGGGTTGGGTCCATCGGTGCGTTGAAAGTCCTGAATGCGGCTTTCGTCGTTATACCCCAGGTCTACGCTAAGGCCGTCTAGGGCGGCAAACTGGTTGTCGCGAATGATATTGCCGGTGTTGTGGGGATAGGCTGCGATCGCAACCCCAGGGCCTGGCTGATGCTGAATCACATTGCCCGTGACCTCGTGGCCGCTACCCATCAGATAAACCGCCGCCCGTCTCAACCGCCGCCCATTAAAGCGAATATCGTTGTTATAGATCCGGGCAGATCCCTCTGGCTTAAACATAAACACGCCACTGCCGTCGGTGGCGCATATCAGGTTGCCATGGATTTGGGCACCGTCAATGTTGCCATCCAAACGAATACCATCGGGAATACCAGCCAGGCCATTGGCCCGCATCGTATTTTCGGTGACATCCATGCCCATGGCCTGGGCTCCGGTGATGATGCCGCTACCTTCATGGAATTCAATCCGGTTGCGCTGGATTACCGTGTCTAGACCATTAAAAACAAATATGCCCAGGGCAGACAGCTGCTCCTCCGGCGGCATTTGCCCCGATGGTGATAGGCCCAACCAGTTATCTTCAATCACCACACCCACCGGCGCATCCGAATCCTCATCGGGCTGTAGCGTTTGCCAACCGGGGGCAGCTGGCAAACCAGCATCCACCGGGGGAGACACATGGGTAATAAAAATATCAGCCGGGGGGGTGGTTTGGGTGGAGCGATGTCTGGCGGAAAACCCATAAATGCTAAGACCACGCACCGTCACATCATCTGCCGTAATGGTGAGCCCTCGGGGAACTTCGGCCCCAGGGGCGGGCGTGAGGGTGACCATGGGGGTGGGCACCGGTGTCACCATGGTATCGGTGGTGGAAATGGGACCATAACCCGGCTGGCTAGAACCATCCACCAGGGTGCCCGCCGCCATGATGGGCGGTAGCAGCTCCGCTAGGGCAATGGTGGTTTCACTGGGCAAGCTGAAATTAATCACTGGGCTCGCCGCCGGTACGACCCGCGCCCGTTCCGCCCCACTCAGTTCAGTCACCGGCAGGGTGCCGTTAATCACCTCAATGGCTTCCCGCAGGGTGAGGGCATCATCTGGTCGAACCGCTCCATCAGCGGCCGAATTGACGATGATGGAATAGGGCGTAGGTGCAGTCGTCTCTTGGGCCTGGACGGTGGACGCTGCCAGGGGCAGGGTCACTGCCAGGGCAGCCGTTCCGACTAGTTTGGTCAGTTTGGACATGTGCATGGTGGATTTCATTACTCCTCACCCCCGTCAGTTGCCTGTGGGACTTCTGTCTGTGGGCCGTCTGCTTGCTCAACTTCTGCCTGTAGGGCTTCTGTTGGCTGGATGTCTGGCTGGATGTCTGGTTGGATATCTGCCGGTGAAATTTCTGGCTGGGATGCCGGAACGCTACTGACTGGGATGGCGGGCGGTGACGAACTATCCGCCTCCAACAAAGACTCATCCTGCTGTTCAGGGGCGATCTCTTGCAGACCAAACTGATCCCACAGTTCGTTGACCTTAAAGGTTATCCCAAGGTAGGGACCATCGTCGGACCGGTAGCCACTGCCGCCAAGGGAGCGATCGTTGACGCTACCAAAGCTGTAACCCACACCGAGACGTAATTCCGGTGTCATGTAGTAACCGGCTTCTAGGGCAAATCCCACTTCGTCGTAGTTGGTTTGAGGCTGGGTAATGTAGCGGACTTCTCCGGTAATATCCCAGCGGTAGGCAAAGCGGTGGGTGGCCCTCAACTGACCCAAGTGAATCGCATTGGAGGAGGTTACCCCAAGGGAATCGAGGTCGGCATTGGTGGACCGTAGGGCATATTTGCCGTAGAATTCCCATCGCCAGCTGGGGGCATAAATGCCCTCTAGGGCCAGGGTATGTTCCTGGATAGAATCTGACCCTGCCCCCAACAGCAACGCATTGGGGGTGCTGGAGGGATTGATGGCATATTCGTAGCTCAACAACCCGTTGAACTTATCGCTGTGGGGATTCCGGTAGGCCAATCCCAGGCGAGCACTGGTGGAACTGTTGAGCCGATCCGTAATGGTCTGGTTGGCAAAGTTGGCATGCTCAAACCGGGCCAAGGTGGTCAGGGCCGAGGAAAGCTTACCGGCCGCTGAGGCGGTGACGACGGTGTTGCTACCATCTTCCGAATCCCGGTGTTCAAACCGTCCACTGGCTTGAAAAGCAGAGTTGTCAGTATATTCCAACCCCAGAGTATAGGTGGTGCCGCTGACTAAGCCCAGGGAGGCCGCCGACTGTCCCACGGCATAGGGTTGGGCAAACTGGTTCCCCCCGGTGATGGAGGACAGGCCCGTACCAAAAATTCGCTGGAAGCCTAGATCGGCATGTAACCCTGGGGCCAGGTTAATGCGATGGTTTAGCCCCAGCGCCCCTTGGCTAGTCATACCGTTATGAGCCCCCAGGACCGAATAACGACCGGTTAGCTGGGTGTTGTCGGTGAGGTCGTAGTTAATCAGCGCATCAACGGTGGTAAGGGCGTCGGGGGTAATGTCATCGTCATGGAAGAACCGCTGGGCAAATCTCAGGGTGACCTCCGGCAGCACGTCCCAGTCCACACCCACCACGGTTTGCCCCGGGTAGGCCTCGTCTTCGTCATTGAGGGCAATGTCCGTTTGCGCCCGCAGGGTAACCCGCTCAGCGAGGGGCCAGGTTAACCCGGCGGAAAGCTGACTCGATTCGACGTCGTCACCGGTCACTCGATCGTTGCGATCGCGATATACCCAATCTAAATTCCCGGTGAGGGCACCAAACTGCTGCTGCACCCCAGCTCGCACCGTAGTGATGGAATTGTTCACCGTTGCTCCGTCCGCCCGCACCAAGCCTGGACTGATCAGCTGATCTAGGGTGGTGGGAATCAGGTCTTCATTCCCCTGGTTACGTTCGCGATCAAACTGCACCTGCAGCTGTGTATTTTCGCTCACGTTATAGCCCAACTGCCCACCCCAACGGGTTTGCCCGGCTCTAAAGCTGGTGGTGGCCGTGTTCCGGAAACCGCTATCGGCTTCCCTAAAGTAGGCGGTACCTGCCAAGTCAGGGGTAATGTTGCCCCTAGCCTCCACCCGAATGGCTGTACCTTCTTCATCCGTAGTGGGGTTATCCAAGGAAGACCGAGCCAGTTCAGCGACAAGTTCACCACTATCCCCCAGCTGAATCAAGGCATCGACCCCAAGCAAACTAAAGTCCTGGGCACCCTGGTCCTCAAAGATGGCTGAGGCACCGACCCAGCTAGGGGAGTCAAGACTGGTGTCAAAGTTGTACTGCAGCCGTCCACCAAACAAATTACCATCGTCCTCATCGCCATCTATTTGGTAGGTGGCCACAATGCGCCGCACCAAGGCCGGACCAAAGGGATTGGCATCCACCGCAGAAACCGGATTATTAAATAAAATGGCTCCGCGATCATAGTCAATGGTGTAGTCCACCCCCCGCACCAATCTCACCCGCTCAATCACGGTTCCCGGTCGGTTGAGTTCCTCCACTTCAAAGAACAAGTCCTCACTGCCTGCCAACAGCAGGCGACGGGACAGGAAGTAGTAACCGCTGGTGCCATCGGGCACGATGGTGTCCCGCTGGAGTGCCCGTAAATTATTGGCATAAAGCGCCGTCAGCTGGAGACCATTACCAAAGGTGTAATTACCCTTAAAACCGTGAAGCTGACGATTTAAGGCGGAAAATTCCTGGGAGAACCGGGAAAATTCGGCTGTATCGTAATCGCCCCACATGAAGAAGTCGGGCTCATAGCCAACAATGCTGGAATCCCGCTCAAACCGAACGTAGAAACTATCGATGGACGGCGTTAAAAAGTCAGTGGTGGAACTATCGCCATAGGTGGGATAGTTCTGCTCACAACTTTGAACGTCCCGATAGAGGCGGTTGTCATTACAGCGTTCATTCAAGGCGCGATCGCTGTTAAATGCCGCCGTCAGCAACCAGCTACCAATGGTCCCCGTGGCGAAAATACCCGCGTCCAGATCAGCTTCATAATCCCCCAGATTGCCTGGGTCGAGGAAGTCCGCATAGCGACCCCAAAAATCAGTCGCCCCCGGACCAAAGCGAAAGTCAACCACCCCCGTCACCAAGGACGGACGATAGGCGGTGGTGAAATTAATCTGGGTGTAGCCATCCAGTTCGGCCTCGGGTTGTTGAGCGGTTTCCTCGTCATCTACCAAACCCAATGCTTCACGGGCCTGAACACTGGCCCGAACGGTGACCCGCTGGGCGTCTAGGGATGAGCGCAACTCCACCTCAAACTCACCTTGGCGAGCCAGCACCTGAAAGCCGCCGCGATCGATGTCATAGTCGGCACCGATGAATGTGCCCGCCGAAGCGGTGAGGGTGACCACCACATCTTCGCGAATCGGTCGACCTGAGCCATCTAGGATGGAACCCTTTAGCCCCAGGGTGGACCGGCCATCAGCTGGAGCAAACGAATCACCCGTGGGAACTATCTCCAGGGTCAAATCATCCCCCAGTTCATTGTTAATCAGTGCTGGCAGGGTACTGGGCACCTCGCGAATAATCGTGCCATCGATAAACCCTTCGGCTTCCCCTGGATCTTCCTCCACCGGTAACGTGCCCGAATCGAGCAGATCGCTAGGTAGGTCATCACTGGCCTGGGCCCATAGCTCCAGACCATTTCCCTCCAGTGTGTTCACATCCAGCGTGTTCACATCCAGCAAAGTCAAGCTCTGGGCATCCAGCTTTGTCGTATTAAGGGTATGGATATCGGTTTTGACATCGGTTGACAAGAGCAACTCGGTATCGACGCCAACCTCAGCGGTCGAGCCGAACTGTGTTTGAGCCGCGCGGGCCGGTTGTAGTAGCGCTATCACCCCAGTCAGGGTAGTGAGCAAGGCTAAACAAATTGAATTTGATAACAGACGCATCTTCATTAGTTCTGGCCCTCCCCGTAGGTCGGTGTTACTGCAAAGTTCATACGAGCTAGACCGCCAGCTTCTAGGCGCACCAGCCTAGACTGGCTGTTGTTTTCTAGGCGGTAGAGGTTGGGGGCCAAGGTGTAACCTGGCAAACTGCTCAGGTCAAGGACGCCTACGCGGTTACCCGACACCACGTTAGCCATGGAGAACAAGCCGTCTGGGTCAGCAATAATGCGGTTGCCGTCGTCCATGTAAACCACAGCATTGGGCACACCGGGCTCACCGGGCTGCTGTTCGCCATCAAAGTTTTTGTCCACAAAGACGCGACCGATAATGGTGCCGCAGTCAGACAATATGCCGGAACGAATAGTTAAGCGAAACTCAGCTTGGGCAGTGGGGAATCCGGGGGCAGAGGCACTGGCCACGTTGACTCCAGAACCTCGAATGGCATCCGGTGTCAGGGTGACAGCATAGAGAATCTGAACGCTGCTTTGAGCGGCCAACGAGTCAAACAGAAAATTGAGCTGTCGTCCAGAGACTGTAAAGGATGTGAGGTTTGGCGGCGTTGGAGCGGTATTGACCGAATTTTCGATGTATTCCAAGCCTCGCGGCAGGTTATCCACCACGGTTAGGGGAGTGGCCGGGGCTTCACTCAGGTTCTCCACCAACAGCCGATAGACCACCACATCACCGGGTTCAGCGGCGGACTTGTCGGCTGTTTTGGTCAGTCTCAGGAGCTGATTTCCGACCGGGGGCACCCCAATGGTGGTGGTGTTACCGGGGGCAATCACCCTGGGCCGACTGGGATTACTAGGATCATCAAAGGCTCCAGAGGCCGTATTAGTAACCTGAACCTGTGCACTCACAGGCATTACAGGGGTATGGGCATAAACCAGCAGCGTGCTCATCAGCACGCCCACCAAGAAAAAACTTATTGTTTTAAGCAGGTGCCGAACGACACCTCTAGGACGGTTGTTCAAAACTCTCATGACCCCTCAAAGGCACCAACAACAAGGCGAATAGCCATAACCATCAACCTTTTCCACAAGCGACTGGACTCAATATTCCATGGGTGTTTACAGCTACTTCAGTAGTGGTTACAAACATGACGTGACCACCATTCAAGAAAACCAGTAAATACCCATAGGACCCTAACCGGAGGCCCAGGAAAAAATACTGACTACAGCTGCCAAACAACCAATAAATCAAAGAAGTTTGCCGTATTTGTACGGTTATTTCTATCTCTGGACAAGGATTATTACACTCTGGTTTGGAGAGTGCAACACCTTACATCACAAGCCAAAGTCTAAGAGCTTATACTGAGGCTTTCAGCATCAGGAAGATTTGATGAAAAACAGAAAAATTTTTCTAGATTTTGCTGATTTTGCTGAATAAATCCATAGGGATCGCCAGTGTCACGTCCTGACTTAAGGGAATTTTGTCCTTCATTGAAGTTCCGATGGGATAACGTGAAGTTTTATTGAAATACATGTTTCGCAATGTTTGTCGGTATTCTGTAACAACAAAATGGAATTGTCCTAGTTCTAAATGCAGGTATAAAAAATCAACCGTATTTGTTGGCTTAGTCAACAAATACGGTTGAGGGTGCAGGGCAAACGCATACAAAAGTACATATCTCAACAAGCCTCTATTTTGGCCATTTTATTGAGAATAGTGTCATTAAGAAGAGTCTTATTGAGAAAAAGCTGATGAACATTAGTGTCGTGAGCGCCTGCTTACGCTACATATAGCGTGTTAAGAAACGTATGCGTTTGCCCTGGTTGAGGGTGCTATTAAGTTGAGGGTGCTATTAGTAACTGGCCCTGGAATTGCCGACCATTACATGGCTGATGGTTGTTAAGTAGGGTATCCCAGTTATGCCTCAGGTATCGAGGCCCAATTCCGTTCCCCAATTCTGGGGGAGATTGGACTCAAAGCCCCCAGAATTGGGGGTTTGGGGTTGGGGTGAGGAATCCAAACACCTGGCCTTCTGTCTTACTAAATGATTAGGCTAACCCACTTAATTCAGGGCTGCTTTAAGCTGTTGGCAAAAGCTTTCTACCTCTGCAACGCCACTGGTGCCATCGGTGGTCGCTAGTCGTTGAACAAAGGCGCTGCCAACAATCACGCCATCGGCACCCCATGTTTTAAGCTGGGCAGCCTGCTCCGGAGAGGATACGCCAAACCCTACGCCAATGGGTTTATCGGTTACGGTCCGTAGCTCCTGCAGCAGGTCCTGTACTCGACTTTCGATCTGGACACGCATGCCCGTAACGCCCGTAACGCTGACTAGGTAGATAAATCCTTGGCACTGATGTGCGATCGCAACAATTCGCTCCTTGGGGGTGGTCGGTGCCACCAGCAGCGTCACCTCAATCCCAATTTCCTGAGCTGGCTTCAGGAGAACCTCCATTTCCTCCAGGGGTAAATCAGGCACCACCAGCCCCCGGGCCCCCGCCTGGTAAATATCCCGTAAAAAAGTCTCAATCCCCCGATTGAGAATGGGGTTGTAATAGGTAAACAGCACAATTGGGGCTGATAGTTCTGGGGATACCTCAGCCACCAGGGCTAAAACAGCGTCCAGGGTGACCCCCCGGGCCAAGGCTCGGGTAGCCGCCGCCTGGATCACAGGACCATCGGCCAAAGGATCAGAGTAGGGCACCCCCAGTTCAATTAAATTAGCCCCGGCTCGATCTAAGGCCCTAAGGGCTGCTGCCGTGGTGGCTAAATCAGGATCGCCCGCCGTAATAAATGGAATGAGCGCACAGCCATTATGGTCACGCAGAGTCTGAAATTGAGCTGAAACCGATTTACCCATAATCTATGTGCAATCTCTATATGTGATCTATCTAGATCTATCTATATGTGATCTATCTGTGTTGAGACGCCTGTACTAAGACGCTGATTGGGATTTTTTCTCCGCCTCCAGCTCCACCTGGAGTTGGGCAATTTCTTCATTGGTCATCTCATCTAGACGTTTTTGCAGGACCGCATCCTCGTAATCCTTAAGCTGCTGGTTGTAGGTCATTTTTTGGGAAAACACCCGAGTGATATAGGTCAGCACCCAGCCCACCAGTCCGCCCGTAAAAATAACCTGACTCCAGATGCCCGCCGAAATTCCGTCTAGACCGGCCAACGTCAGGGCTAAATAGACAGCCCCTCCCGCCACAAAGACACCCAATCCGATGCCAATCACATCAATTCGACGCATGGCTAAATCTCACGCCGCTGGGGTCTAAAGTTAAGAAAAGGTGATAGCAGCAGCATCCCTGGAAAAAATATAAACACCAAAGAGTAAATCCACAGACGCTCTATGGATGATGCCACGTTCCAACGTTGCTTTAGATAAAACAGCAGTATTCCGGGTATCACGGCTAAATAGAGCCCGGCCAAACCGGCATAGACCGCCAGTGTCATCAAAAGTGAGATATCGAGGTTATCCATAGCCCCTAGGCACACATTACTTCGCACAAGCCATCATAGCGTTCAGGGGGTTGCACAGAATACCAGTTGGTGTTGGAATTAAACAGGTGTTATCGGAAAAGTGATTTGGGCAGGGTTCTAAACCTATGGCCATTCAAGATAATCACCCAACTAAGGGGGCGTGGCGGAATGGTAGACGCTGCGGACTTAGAAAACTGAGCCTTAGTAGAGAAATCTGCTAAGTGGAAGCTCTCAAACTCAGGGAAACCTAAGTCTCCATTGACCCATTCTTTGGGTAGGGGATACGGCAATCCTGAGCCAAGCCCTTTGAAAGGCGGAAGGCAAAAGGCAAAAGGCGGAAATAAATTCGTCCTTTATCCTGATAACTTCATCCTTTTACAGGGAAGGTGCAGAGGCCCGACGGGAGCTACCCTAACGTTTAGTCGAGGGTAAAGGGAGGGTCCAATCCTCAAAACCGTGTTAGCTGTGGCTAAACGGCAACAGCGAAAGCTGTGGGAGGATGAAAATCCGTTGACCTTAAACGGTCGTGAGGGTTCAAGTCCCTCCGCCCCCATTCTTAACTGTTTCTTTAGCTACATTACGAAGCTAGCGCTGTAAAATGTGTCTTTAACTTTGTACACAAAATTAATCCATGATCTAAAGCCTATGGCGGCCTTAGTGGGCACGATAATTTTAATTGCCGAAAGGTAAGCAGCGTCTAGGATACAAGCCTCTAAGGGGCCATTGATGATGGGCGGTCAGTGGCGCTACGGAGTGGGCTCTAAGAAAAATATACTTCCCAAGGTGGGTGGTATATTGTTACAAAGTGAATATCCGGACACATATTTTACTTCGTACCAATACTTAATCTATTTTGCCGTAAAGGCTGATAGCCATCTAATAGTAGTAGTAGTGAGCTCGGCCTTATACACCATTAATCTGCATGGTTGCTGATAGAGTTTCTAATTCATTTCATCCTAGACGTCGTCACCAAGACGTTCACCAGGCCCAGCAAACAATCTATGATTTTCTCCTAGACATCGTTAAGGATTGGTCTACAGAAGATGTGCTTGATGAATTCAAAGGACTCTTTTTGCAGCACCACGAAACCGTCAGTGCAAGTACGGTTCCAGCGCTCTATGCCATTCTATTTGCCAATAATGAACAGGAGTTTCACAATACCCTGAAGCGCTCCTGCTACATTTTGATCAATAACTGGGAGGTGGCCCGGGAGCATAGTGCCATCCGAGGGTTAATCCAGCTGTTTGCAGATCCAAGTATCCGTAAGGCGTCCGTATCACCTACTATCAAGCGGCTGCGTCAATGGATTCAGAGCTTTGTAGATAGCGATGACTTTCAGGGCCTAAAACTCTTTGTCGCCAATCGCTTTAGCAATGAAGTCCCCCACTGGTCCAATCGGTATACGGCCTATTTGTTAGCGCCTCAATATATAAACACGAGCAATCCCCTAGAACAAAGGGAAGCAGCTAGGGCCCTATCACAGCGACTTAGGGACAAATTCAAGTTCGATTTGGCCATGTATACGGCCCATTTTCAAAAGGTGCCTACTCAGCAACGTCGGGATAATCCGACCATGTTGGGAGATAGTGCGTTAAGGGTGATCAAGGCGTTGGTCGCTAAGCGGGGGATGTTTAGTCACCATAATTTGGCCCGAATTTTCCATGATCAAACTCGAGACCTGAGCTATGGCAGCTATAAAAATAGCCTGATTGAATATTTGCTTTTCTCCGCCATAAAAACTGATTTTGTGGTGACCCTCGAAAATAAATTGAAAGAAAAGCTAGATAAACTGTATGTCAAATTTAATCAGCAACCCCTTGATCCGTCCCTGGTATTGCTGACGAGTAATCGTGTGATCGACTATCTGATGACGGAGGATACCGAAACGCCGTCGACGTTATTTAGCCTGCTATTGACCAATGGCCGACCCCTAACCCTGGCCATTGTTCTGCTCAAGTTAATTTTGGTTTCCCCCAACTCCCATCCCTATTTAGATGCTCGGATTGCTGACTTAATCCGTTACTATGAGCAATTTCCTCGGGAAGAGTGTCAGTGGATTATCAACTTCTTAGAGATATATGGGGTCACCCTGGCCATCTGCGGCAGCAATGTGCAATACAACCTGGTGCATGTTCAGCAGGATGCCAATGCCAGTAATGCTGAGACCGCGTCCTTTGATGAATATCGTATTTTTTCCCAAATGATGAAGGAGCTCCACTGGGCTCCCTTGCGCCATTCATCATTAGAAGATCTGAAGACATTGGAAGATATGAAGGATACTGGGGCCTAAGAGCTGAACCTATCGGTCGGCCTCAAGACCTACTCAATATTATGTTTTTTATGCTCTCCAATTTTTGGGGGCATAGGGTTCTGTATATAGGGCCTGGGCGGCGGCTATGGCTGCCCATTGCACCCGTTTCCAACCAATGCCGTGGTGCCGAGCTAGTTGGGCACAGGTTTCATATTCGGGTTGAAGATTGACGATGGGGCCATGGGGGGTGGCAAGACCGGCTTTTACCTGGACGGGACCATAGGCGGTGATTACGGACTGCCAGGTACGGTAGAGGGTTTGTCGCTGTTGGGGGGTGATGCGAATGCCCAAGGTGGTGGTTTCTGCAAAGAGCAGCGCTTGGCAGGCGTTGACATGGGATGGATGACAAATGACAGTCAGTAAAATGCCCGGCCGATTTTTTTTCATGCCAATGGCCTGGGTAAAGACATCTAGGGCACCGGCTTGAAATAGACCGTCATAGAGATAGCCGATGGCCTGGGGAGATAGATCGTCCAGCTGAGTCTGGAGTTCCACAGCGGATTCGCTATGGCCTGGGGGCATTTGGGGAGACTGCGGTGAATCTGGTTGGGGATACAGGTGTTCTAAGTGTGGATGCTCTGAGTGTTGATGTTCTGAGTGTTGATGCTCTGAGTGTTGATGTTCTGAATGTGAGTGTCCATGGCGATGGTTTGTCTGCCCCTTTTCCTGGTGGTGGCCATGGGCCATGGGGCTTGGCTGCGTGGCTGTGCCGATCCACAGCCTTAGAATATTGGGGATGGGTAAGTCGTGACTGCCTGCCCCTAGGCCCACTTGCTCTAAAGTCATGGCGGGGGGTGAGCCAAAGTGTTGACTCAGGGTGGTTGCGATCGCAGCCCCCGTCGGTGTCACCAGCTCTTTGTCAATGCCATTGCTATAGATGGGCACCCTGGCCCGTCGGAGCAGCTCTAACACCGCCGGAGCTGGCACCGGCAATCGGCCATGGGCAGCTTTTACAGTGCCCCCCCCCACAGGGAGAGGGGAACACACCACCCGATCTACCCCCAGCCAGTCCAACCCCAAACAAGTACCCACCACATCTATTAGGGCATCGGTGGCCCCCACCTCATGGAAATGCACCTGATCGGTCGGAATGCCATGAACTGCCGCCTCCGCCGCTGCCAATTCTCGAAAAATAGCCAAGCTCCAATCCGTCACCCGAGGGGGAAAATTAGCCTGCTGAATCAACGCCTCGATCCCGGACAAGTGACGATGTCCCTGGATGGCATCCCTGACTAACTTGATCGTAACTGCGGTCGCCGCTTGTTCCTGAAGCCTAACTTGAGCCACTGTAAACTCATACTCATCCCCTAGTCCTAGCCTCTCCAACTGAGCTAATAAATCCCCTAGTGGCATTCCTGCTGCCAAGATTGCACCGAGACACATATTGCCAGCAATGCCCGTTGGACAATCGAAATAAGCGATCTTTTCCATAGCTTTATAAAATCTCCCCTGAGTACGGATTTTCTCTACATACACTTCATGCAGGCCTCCCGTAAAACCGCCGGATAGGCCCAGCCATTTACGTAGCTATTAAATAGTGAAATACGTCAGGGAACTATTAGATTTATTGGCAGTTTATCAACCAATGTTGATTTGTCGAGAATCATCGATTCTCCCACAACTGTCACAGGATAAAAAATAGACTTACAGGATAGACTATCTACTCAACTGTCACAGTCAAGGACGTTGCCTTTTATTGGCAGTCATCCTGTTCGAGAAATCTACCAAACTATTGTCCAGAAAGTATTTTAGAGTTATTTATGTCCTATTTATTCGAGTGGCACCCGGTCTAAAAATAGACTTAAGGCCCATTTGCTTTGGATACTGACACATTTCTATTTAGATTCGGAATTGGGTCCTTATACAGTGAAACTGTCCACTAGGGGACAAGATCATACGTCCAACGGCCAAATGAACAGCTCCTCGAATAGAAGGGGCGTGCATCACTAAGGGAATTATGAAAGCTCAATCTACCGCTACATCTGTATTAAACCTAACTACTCGTAACTCAACTAATAACGTCGTTCTGCATCCCACGGCTGGTTCATCAATTCAGTCGCCACAGAACACCCCCGATACCAACGACCATGAAGCTGAACTCTGTCCTGTTGATCAGGCCCTAGTGAGTTTTCTGGTCAATCTGATTCAAGCGCAGGTCAAAGGCAGTACCCGTACCGTCCAGGCTGTGGCCAACCGGTTGGCCATTGAAGTGACCCGCATTTGTCGCAAAAGTGACCGGATCCAGGCTTCTGGTGAGGTTAATGTCTGGCAGCATTCCTTAGCGGAAAACCGGATTCAGAAATATCTGGATTACTATCGCCTGGGCTCTCGCCAAGGCAGGGTGGAATTGCAGAGTCGCTTGAGTGCGATCGCCTATCGCTATATCGCCCCCGCCAAGACTCAGCTGGGATTCCAGGGACGGTGCAATCTACTAGAGGATTTCCTTCAAGGTTTCTATATTGAAGTGCTCAAGGCCTTTCGTCGAGAAAATCATCTCGAAGTCGATTACACTCCCAGAACCCGGTTGGAACTGGCTGAGTATATGGCTTTTAGCGAGCAGTATGCCAAGCGTCGGATTTCTCTTCCCGGTTGCTATAACCAGCAGCTGTTGGTGTTGAGAGCCCAAAGCTTTGCTAAGCGACTACCGGCAGAAACCTGTGTCGATATTGAGATGGCTGTCGATTCACCTAAAAGTGATGATGCCGATTCTCGCTCATCGGCTCTGCAGCAAATTCGTGAGCAGATGGTGGCCGATGTCACTGACCCGGCAGAAGCGGTACTGCGCGATCGCATCATCCGGGAACTCGTAGAATACCTGGAGGAGCAGGATCAACCCGCATGTATCGACTACCTAGCCCTGCGTCTGCAGGATATGGCCGCCTCCGAAATTGACGAAGTGCTCTGTCTGACACCCCGTCAACGGGACTATCTACAGCAGCGCTTTAAGTACCATGTGGAAAAATTTGCCCAGTCCCACAACTGGCAATTAGTTCACCAATGGTTAGGGGCAGACCTAGACAAAAACCTAGGCCTATCCCCCAAGGAGTGGACCCTGTTTCTGGGCGAATTAAACGCCGAGCAACAGAATTTGCTGGCCCTCAAACAGCAGCAAATGCAAAATCCACAACATACCACCCCGTCGGATGCTGAAATTGCACAGCAGCTAGGTTGGACTCCCAAACGAGTGCAACGCCGTTGGAGTCAAATTGTATCCAGCGCCTGGAAAGTTCGTAACACCAATCGTATCGCCAAGCCTGAAGTTCAGGCGAATCCGGAATGAGTTGTTAAAAAATTTCCTTGGCCGCACGTCCAAAGCCTTCGCGATGCGAAGGCTTTTTTTGTCCAGGTATAGCAGTCTATAGCCTACAGCGATCACCTATGGTGTGAACTATGGGCAGCGCACATTGCTGAAGCCTTTGAGCAATGTGCGCCGCCCATAGCAGTTGTTTCCTCACAAACACAAAGAGAGGGGCTACGGTATCACTCCGTAGCCCCTCTCTTTGTAATCCTTATGCTCTTTTGCGCTCTATGGGTTAATCCCGATTCTAGGCCTCAATCGCCTCAGCATCGGTCGAAGGAGGCTCAAACTTATATCCCACACCCCGTACCGTCTGAATCAACGTAGGTTGATTGGTATCAATCTCAATTTTCTTACGAATCTGACCGATGTGGACATCTACCACCCGTTGATCCCCCACATATTCATAGTCCCAAACCTTTTGAATCAGCTCGGTACGTCGCCACACTCGGCCAGGATGACTAGCTAGGAAGTGCAGTAAATCAAACTCTAGGGCCGTTAAGGGAACCAGCTGACCTTCTAGGGTGACTTCACGCCGGATCGGATCAATGGCCAGGGAGTTAAAGGTCAAACACTGTTGCTCAGCAGCCGTAACGGGACGCTGACGTTTGAGAATTGCCCCCACCCGAACTTCCAGCTCACCTAAGCTAAAGGGTTTAGTAATGTAATCATCAGCCCCCTGGTTAAAGCCATGGATCTTATCCGATTCATCGGTGCGGCTTGTGAGCATCAATACAAAAACGCCCGTGCGTGACTGCATTTCCTTGCACAGGTCATAACCATTGGCATCAGGCAGATTGACGTCCAATATCACCAAATCTGGATTGAACTGCTCAAATACGGCTAGGGCATGTTTGCCATCCTCAGCAGATTCCATCTCATAGGTCTGCTTCGCTAAAAATCGATGAATAAGATTGCGAATTGCTGGATCATCGTCTACAACTAAAATTTTGGCAGAGGCCGTGGTCATAATCCTTACACCAAAAAAATACGAGTCTAGGTAAAAAGGTAAAAATAAATCTGACGCAGTTGATTTCTGAAAAAACTTAACCTAGGGCATTTGGTTAAATGGCATTAATTCTAGATCAGTTCATTCTAGAAAATCAGCAGCGGCGTAAATTCGACGAAATTTTAGACTACCTATGAAGGTACATCTAAAGTCCTATTTCACAAGTTTTCAATAACTTCAGAGAAGTTTTACAGGGCTTCCACACCTTATCAAAGAATTCTGCTAAAAACAGCTGGTCAATTGGCATTATTAGCCACCCTATGCAGATTTATTGAAATAAGTAAGTTTTAAGTAAGTCTATAAATGAGGAATGGGCTGAAACCTGACAACATAGCCGCAGGTAGGTTGCCCAAGCTATAGCCAGAGATGCCAGTAATTATAAGGATGGGGTTAGGGGAAACCCCGAAACTTCTAAAAAGTTATCTGACATTTCTGTTACCCTAGGCCTAATTTTTTGTCAGGATGGTTAAACTGATAGTTATTATGGGCAGTGGTGTTTTTTGATGGGCGACACGCTATGGGTTTCAGATGTAGATCTCAGATGGGGATCTCAGATGAATGCCATATCATCACCTTAAAACGTCGTAACGGCCACCGTACATACCAGGTGTCGACATGAATGAGAGCAACTATAAAACGTTGGGATTAGATGAGTCCTCTTCTTTTGAGGAGGTCCAAGTCGCTCGCAAACGCCTTCTAGAGGAGTTTGGCAACAGTCCCCAGCGAAAAGAGTCCATTGAGGCTGCCTATGACGCCATTTTGATGGAGCGACTGCGAATGCGCCAGGAGGGCAAGATAAAAGTGCCTGATCGTATTCGATTTGCAGAAAAAACGGCAGAGATTTCGACGTCTACACCCAGGGTATCCCTACCTGCCCCCCAACCTCCTAGTTGGCTACAGAACTGGTTAGATACCCCCAGTCGAGATGATATTTTATGGTCCTCGGTGGTGTTTTTGGCATTGGCCGCTATGGCTTGGTTTACGGCCAACGGTGCTTCCACCGCCCTAGGTTTTTCCGTTGCAGCCACCATCTTCTTCGTCAACCGCAAAGAACGGAAGTTCTGGCGCTCGTTTGCCTTTGCGGCCGGCGGTTTATTGTTGGGTGTCTTGTTAGGGATATTAGCCGTTAGTCTAGTGGGTGCTCAGAGTTTGGGCTTAACGCCAGAACGAATAAACGCAGTGGTGGCAATTGTAACCATGACGTTGCTGTGGTTTGTCAGTAGTTTTACGCGCTAGCTTTTGGTGGCTATGGCCGCTGCAATCGCTTGGTTACTCGTCTTTGCCACATAGCTGTTGGCAGAATACCGATCGACATGGCGAAAGATCCCAATGGGCGCCACGGTGCGGCAAGTGTAAAATTCAACGGCCATCTTGCCCTTAGGTAGACTGTGGACCCTTGGCTTTAGGGTTTTGGGTTGTTCCACGCGCCATCGCCAGCTGCACTGATTTGGGATGCTACCAATCAGTCGATGATGTGCCCAACGGTGAAATTTTCCGCAGCGGCCAAATTCTTGTAATTCCCGTTGGAATATAGAGGCGATCAAAAAGGAGCTAGCTGTAAGATTCCCCGTAATGGCAGCCATGTAGTTGGGTAGGGCCCCTTGGGGATGGGGCGGCGTATTGTGATCGCCAGCCATTGCTAGGGCTGCTTCTAGGTGGGATGTAGTACTGAGCTGATTTTGCATTGCCCAGGTTGCAGCTCCCCCATGATTTATATTGTCTCTCCTCATGCGATAGAGATAGGTCACCAAACAATAGTTAGGTTTGAGATCAAGGCCTGGGAGTTGTTTAAGGGCGGTGCTAGCATCGATGGTGCTAATAAACCAGCGACCATTTGCATTGGGAGTTGAGCCTTCATGGTGGATTAGTCCTCCCTTCCGAAACAACGTGCTCAAGGTGGCGATGGAGTCGGGCTCGGGCATGTCTTCTTCGTTAGCAGGAGGTGCGTGCTCGCATAGGGGCAACATCAACTGCTGCTTAAGGGCTCGTCGGAGGGTTTGGAGAGAGGTGACGGGAAACTGTAGTGGTGACGACATAGCTGAAGCTACTATGCTGGGATAACCATTGGCTTAAACCAGGTTTTACTGGACACCAGACGTTTTACTGGGAACCAGATTTTGATTGGGTACTGTCACCCAGGTTTGTTGAGCATGGGCCTGGTGGGTGAGATCTATGAGTAGCTGGGAATAAACTCCTTCCGTGAGGGATGGGGCTATGGTTTGCTGTTGATCTATACAAGATACCCAATGATCCACCACTCGAATAAACGGGGCTAGTCTCCCATCCTCATAGAGTTTGGGAAAGGCTAAGCGGGTGGGAATATCGATCGGAGCTAGGGGCTCTCCTGCCTGGCTGCCGGTTAGGGTAAAGCCTCGAATGTAGTCTTTTTGATTAGCATTGCCCAGAACCAGGGTACCTTTTTCTCCGTAGACTTCAACCCAGTGGCCGCGACCGGCCAGGGCTACTGCGCTGAGGGTTACCTGCACAGGGGTGCCATCCATCAGCTCCAGGCTAATGCTGCAGGTATCGTCGGAATCAACCGGTTTATACTGGCCAGATTCTGGGTGCGGGCGCTGAGTGATGGTGGTACTCAAATTGGCCGATAGGCGTTTGGCTGGACCAAAGAGCCAGGCCACATAGTCGAACATGTGGGAGCCGATGGACCCGAGGGCCCCACCGCCTTGCTCTTTTCGGGCATACCAGTTCCAAGCCCGTTCAGGATTAGCTCGACTGCCTGTAATCCAGTCAATTTTGATCAGTCGCTTTTGACCGACGTAGTTTTCATTGAGTAATTCTGCCAAGTGCTGCCAGGCGGGAATAAACCGAAACTCAAAGTCCATTACAACGGCCACATTGTGCTGCTGGGCCAGGGCCTGGAGATGTTGGGCTTCCTGTAGGGTGAGGGCAGTGGGCTTTTCCAGCAGCAAATGTTTCTCGGCCTGGAGTACGATCGCCGCCATGGGGTGATGGGCAAAGGGGGGAGTGGCCACACTCACGGCGTGGACCTGGGGCAGGGCAACAATTGCCTCGATACTATCACAGGCATGGGGAATGCCGTGCTGCTGGGCAATGGCCTCGGCCTGGTGGAGATCGCGATGATAAACCGCGACCACTTCGGTCCGATGGTGGGCCATAAAGCCAGGAATATGAACTTTTTGACCAAACCCTGTACCAACAACAGCAACACCAATGGACGTCTGGGACATAGCATAGCGAGAACTAGACAGCGGGGAGAAAGTTGGTTGGCTCTGCCCTGGGCCAACTCCCGATTCCTTAGCCTAGCGATAAGGGGGACACAGCGCTAGCGGCTACCACTGACGCGTATAATGAGAACATTAACAGAACTTTACACTTAGAGTGCGATTGTCCAGTCATGACTTATTACTATTGGTTTACGCCCCCCTACTTCTTTATGGTGGCTGGTCTACTGATTGCGGTTACCTCGGGAGCGTCCTTTAGCTCTGTGCTCAAAGACATTGTGGCGGCATGGCGTAAAACCCGTTCGTCTGAAGTAGTGGCCAAGCTGGGGGGGATTAATATCCAGTTACCATTCTTGGGCATTTGTGTCGGCACAGCCATATTTTTAGCTTCAGGCTTGGGCTGTTTTGGGACGCCTACATGGCTTTCCTATGCCCTGTCAGGTCCTCTGACTTTTTTGAGTGCAGCGTTAGTTTGGCGTCAGCTAAAAAGTAATTTGGCTCTACTGGAAAGTGGGCAGCCCCGTGCATTTGAGCTGGATTTCTTTGTTTAAGCCTTGGTCATCGATGCACGGCTATATTCCTGCGGGAATCCCCTGTAACTGCTTTACCCATGGCGGCTATAGGGGATTTTCATGGAAATTGTTAGCCTGAGACGTCTGATAACAGAATGTTTTGTCTTGATGTAGAAAGGTAAAACCTATTTCTATTGGCGAATTCGGTCTAACTGGGCTTGGGTATTGGTGACCCATTGGTTACGGCCCTGGTTAATGTAGAGATTGAGTGCCTGCTGTAATGCTTGTTCGGCCTCGTTTTCGCGACCCAGGGATTCTAAGGCCAGTCCTCTGGAATAGTAGGCATGGCCAAAGGTGGGGTAAAGCTGAATAGCTCGGTCAAAATGCCCTAGGGCCAGGTCGGATTCCCCCCGTCCAAAGTGGGTGATGCCCAGATTGTAGTGGGCCTCGGGATAGTTGTTATCGATGGCAATGGCTGTTTCAAGGGCTGCCATTGCCCCGTCTAGTTGATTTTGCTGCAGATAAATCAGGCCAATTTGATAGTGGATTTCTGGAGCCTGGGGGCTATAATCCACGGCGGTCAAAAGGGATGCTAGGGCCTCTGGTAGATTTCCTTGGCGGCGTTGGACTAAGCCGAGGTTGTAATGGGCAATACCCAATTGGGGCTCGAGGGCAACGGCCCGTTGCAAATAGCTAGCTGCCTGGTCTAGGTTACCCCCATCCAACAGCGCGGCTCCTAAGTTTACATAGGCCATGGTAAATTCGCCGTCGGCTTGGGTTGCTTGCCAGAAGGCATCCGCAGCTTCCTGCATTTGTTGCTGCTGACGGTAGGCAAGGCCAAGGTTGTAATGGGCAATAGCCAGGGTAGGGTCAAGGGCTACGGCACTTTTAAAGGCTGAGATCGCAGCCTCCAGCTGATTCTGCTGCACATAGATCACTCCCTGTTCCAATGCCGCTTCGGCGCTGCCATAGCGTTGTTGGGCTAGGGCTGGTTTGACCGTGCCAAGGGTCAGAGCTAGTAATAGGGGCAATCCATAGCGGTGGCCTAGGTTCATTGAAAGTGCTCCCCTAGAGTAGAAAATGGCCTAGTGAACGGTACTGCTATCCCTCAACCGGATTAAAGGCAAGTACTTTATCAAACCTTTAGGAATATTAAATTAATATAGGGCGTTGGTGCTCAAACGTCTACCCATTTTCCGTGTTATTCCTGACGCGGTTTCTGCTTATTCTTGTTAGGACATATTCACAAAAATGCCTACTCTACTAGGGCCCCGTAGCTGACATCGTTGGGACTCATGTGGGCATGGATCACTTCGCCATCCCGAAACCACACCACCCGTTCGGTTAACCTGGCAACCGCGGGTTCATGGGTCACCATCACAACGGTAATTCCCCCCTGGTTGAGTTCAGCAAAAATCTTCATCACCTCTTCGGTGGTGGTGGTATCGAGGGCACCGGTCGGTTCGTCCGCCAGCAGTAGTAGGGGACGATTGACAATGGCCCGGGCAATGGCCACCCGCTGTTGTTGTCCCCCCGAGAGCTGGCTGGGCTTGTTGGCCTGTCTATTGCCCAAGCCCACCCGCTGAAGAGCGGTGACGGCCCGCTCACGTCGTTCGGCGGCGGGCACCCCCCCGTACACCATGGGCAGGGCGACATTATCCAGGGCACTGAGCTGGGGCAACAGATGAAACTGTTGGAACACAAACCCGATTTTGCGATTGCGAATGACGGCCAGGGTGTCATCGTCTAACTGGGCCACATCCTGACCATCAAAAAAGTATTGTCCCTCGGTGGGGCGATCTAAGCAGCCAATCAGGTTCATGGCGGTGGATTTGCCTGAACCGGACGGACCCATAATGGCGCAATAATCTCCCTGGTCAATGGTCAGGCTGACATCCCATAGGGCTTTGACTTCGGTGTTGCCGCTGCCGTAGATTTTGGCGATGTGGTGGAGGTTGATTAGGGGAGGCATGGAGGACTGAATTAAATGCTTCTCAGGGCCACAATCGGGTCTAGTTTAGCGGCCTGGCGGGCGGGAATGACGCCGAAAAATAGACCAATGCTGCCGGAGACGCCGACGGCGACAATAATTACACTGACTGAGGCGGAGGATTCGAAGGGGGTGAGTAGGCTGAGCAGACCGATACCGCCAACGCCCACCATGGTGCCGATGATACCTCCGGCGGCGGAAAGAATGATCGCTTCGATCAGAAACTGGGTGAGGATATCGTTCCGGGATGCGCCGATGGCTTTGCGTAACCCGATTTCCTGGGTGCGTTCCCGAACGGATACCAGCATGATATTCATGATGCCGATGCCGCCGACGAGTAGGGAGATACTTGCGATCGCAGCCAGCATCAAGGTCAATGCCCCCGTAATCGTATCGGCAATGGACAGCAACGTATCCTGGTTTTGAATAAAGAAATCATCCTCTTCGGCCCGGGTAATCCCATGGCGTAGCCGCAACAGGTTGGTAATCTGAAATTCCGCCGTTTGCATACTGTCAGCATTGCGAGCGGTAGCCGAAATAAAACTCACCTCAAGGCCATAGGGGGAGGTACGACCCACAATCCGACTCGCCTGGGTGGTGATGGGAATAATCACCGCATCATCATAATTCACCCCCAGGTTCGACCCTTGTCGCTCTAGCACCCCCACCACTTCAAAGGCAATATTATTAATGCGCAACGACTGTCCCAGGGCCACCTGATCCTCAAATAAACGTTCAGCTAGAGAATTTCCCAGTACAGCAACGGCACTCGTTCGCTGCAGATCTAAATCAGAAATAAACCGCCCCTGCTCTATGGTGAAATTGCGGACAGTAATAAAGGCGGGGTTGGTGCCAATCACACTGGCATTGGCATTACGGTTGAGAAAGGAAAGCAGCCCTGGAGTTGTATTTTCAGCTGCCACATCAATCACCGACGGCACCTGTTGGGCAATCGCCTCCGCATCTGCCAACACTAAGTTGCGAGAAATTTCCAAGCCCCCCAACCGTCGCGTCTCTCGGTTTCCCGGCACAATAAACAAAATATTGGGCCCCAGACTCTGGAGCTGCTGATTGATATAGCGTTGCCCCCCTTCCCCCAGACCCACCATGGCAATGACCGACGCATTGCCAATGATGATGCCCAACATCGTCAGGCTGCTGCGAAGCTTGCTGGCCATTAGGGTTTTAACCGCCATTTTGAGACTTTCGCGAAAATCCATTTGTAGGGTGGGCAGTGCCCACCAGAAAGCTATACCAACAGCATAAACCCAAGCTTAAATAACGACATTGATGCAAAAGGGCTCCTTTCTCGGGAGCCCTTTTGTTAGCAGGAATGTTGGTCAATGGTGGGCTGCGCCCTACGGTTTAAATAATCATGCCGTCAGGAATCACCGCATTCTTCAGTACAACAACAATGCCGCTGCGGATATAGAAGCCAAGATCTTCCCGTTCGGCCTCTTGAATGTTTTCCTTGTTGACAATTTTCACATTGCGGCCAATGCGAGCATTTTTATCCACAATGGCCTGCTTAATAATGGTACCTTCACCGATACCCACGGGCACTTTACCCCGAGTAAGATGCTGGTTATTATCATTGGTCTCGTAGTAGTCAGCCCCCATCAGCAGAGCATTCTCAATCTCACAGCCAGACCCAATTCGTTGACGTAACCCGATCACCGTGCGGGTAATGTTGCACTGCTTGAGGACAGAGCCATCGCCCACAATCGACTGGGTTATCTTACAGTCGAGCAATTTACTAGGGGGGAGATAGCGAGCCCTGGTATAGATCGGTGCTTCTTCGTCGTAGAAGCTAAAAGGTGGATCGGGTTGCTGGGTGAGCGCCAGGTTGGAATTGAAAAATGCTTCAATCGTTCCAATATCTTCCCAATACCCATCAAACAGATAGGCCTGGATATTGTACTCCCGGGCAGCGCCAGGAATAATCTCCTTACCGAAGTCGGTTTGTTCGGGGGAGCGGCGGAGTAAATCAATCAGGGCCTGCTTTTTGAAAACGTAGATGCCCATGGAGGCAATAAAGGGCTGTTCCTGGGCCTGCTCAGGACTCAGACCCAAGGCGGTGGTGTCCACCTTCATCGCTTCAAGGTCATCACCCTTGGGTTTTTCATGAAAGTCAACAATGCGACCAGAACCATCAATCTTCATTAGGCCAAAGCTAGATGCAACCTTAGAACCTACGGGCACCACTGACAGGGTGACATCGGCTCCGGTACTCCGGTGACGCTCTACAAAGAGACTGTAATCCATACGATACAGGTGATCACCGGAGAGGATGATGACTTCATCCACATCCCAGCTTTCAAATAGCCATAGATACTTACGCACAGCATCGGCAGTACCCTGAAACCAGCTAGGACTTTCAGGGGTTTGCTGGGCTGCTAGCACCTCGACAAAACCGTCGCTAAAGGTGGAAAAGTTATAGGCCCGAGTGATGTGGCGGTTGAGGGAGGCGGAATTAAACTGCGTGAGGACGTAGATTTTTAATATTTCCGAGTTGATACAGTTACTAACGGGAATATCAATCAATCGATATTTACCGGCTAGGGGAACCGCGGGCTTGGCACGAAACTTAGTTAAGGGGTAGAGGCGAGTACCAGCACCGCCGCCGAGAATAATCGAAAGAACTCTTTTCACAGGATCGTCTCACTAGCGCAGTTTGTTAATTCATTATTTAGTTTGAGGGTGTATCTAACCCTTGACAAGAGGTTGACACAATTTATTTTTGACTTGTGCTATAAAATACGTCCAAGATGGAAGCGCCCTCAGCCGGTTCCTATCAGGGTTATGAGTTGAGCCAATGATAGGAAACCTGCAAAGATATTAATTAGCTTTTAGTCAGCCTTTTAGTCAGCTTCCTTAGGGTGAAAAGCATCAAGACCAAGCCTGTTCATTGCAAAAAGCAGGCCAGAACAAGTGCTAGAAGCGGATAATTTTCTGATCATCAAACCCCTAAGTCAGTTTAGTTTTGACCACCAAAAATACCCTGAAATTTTAGTGCCAGAACCCCAATGTATGGGCTCATAGACGTGGATAAAAAAGTATGGGCTAAAAAATATTGAGTCTAATGACGACGCGCTCAATTTCTCAGTTTTGGGATGCCATTAGAGGCTCTGAGCGACTTTAGGGGCTGAAGTCTGCTGATCTAAGGGGCCATGCTCTAATATATGGAGGGCCACATCACGAATGATTTGTCGCAGTCTGCCTTGGTCACCACTTTGATCAATGGTAACGGTCATCGCGTAGCGTTCTTCACCCACCTTGAACGCCAATGTGCTACCAATCACTGAGGAGTTCTGACCGGTTTTTTCGCCAATCCAAAAAATATCAGGTTTTTCTTTTACGAGAGCCTGATAACCAAAATCCAGATCATACTGACCCACTAGGGCATCGAGAATCTCCTCATCACCTGCTTTGGTAAAGCTGTAAATGCGCATCATCATTTGGGTGAGTTCATCGGCGGTGCTCACGTTTCGACCTGTACCCATGTTTTGGGGATAGGTGCTACTGCCCACCAGCTTGTGGCCCACGGACGTAGTCGTAAACCCTTCGGCTTTGAGGGCAGCGTTGATCGCGTCATAGCCCATGTAGTCGATCAGCTGGTTGGTGGCGATATTATTGCTTTCGGTAATCATCCGCACCATCACCTCCCGTAAGGTGTATGTCTTATCGACAAAGATCTTGCTCCCCTGAGCATTTTCGGTAAAGTTGCTAGGGTCAATATAGATCTGCTCGTCCAGACTAGCTTTTCCACTGGTGACCTGGTGCATCAGGGCTATCGCCAGGGGCAGCTTCACCAGACTGGCCACGCTGGCGGGGGGGACATTGCCATTAAACGACCGACATTCATCGGTGCCCAATTGACATAAGGAAATACGTACATCATTGGGGTTGGCCTGTTTTGCCGCAATGGGCATCAAAAAGGTCGATTTCTCCTGATTGATGCGGCTATTCACCACCATGGCGATGGCGCCATACTCTTCTAGTTTTGCTTGGGCTTGCGGGTATTCCGGTGAGTCATAGTGAATGGCACCTAATGTTCGGACAACATCTTGCCACAGATCCTTTTCTTGCTGGCGGAGTTCGAGGCTATTGCCCTGGCTACGTAGTGATAAGGCTTGCTGGGCTAAATTAATGGCTGTGTGATAATTCATCGCAGCCTGCTCTTTTTGTAGCAAGCTTTGGGTGAGGTCATAGCTAGTCTGGGTCAACCCAATGTAGGGCTCAATCACACCGTCAGGGCTGAGCTGCCGGAGCTGTTCTTCGGGTTTAGCTGGCCCCTCTTTAGTCGGACCCTGACTGAAAACTTCACTTTCTTTAATGCCGCCTACAGCGGCGGCAGCTGATGTTGCCAATCCTTTGACGGTGGTCACCCACTCCGAGGGCAGTCGAAGGGTGGCGAATATAACTAAGCCAATGGTACTGCCAGACAGCAAGAGCAGACGTAGCCATGTCTTACGCCAGATCGGTTTGGAAGTGGAGCGAAAACGGATCATACGGGCTGATGAACCAAGGGTAGCTATGGAAATTAAATCACGGAAAATGGGTAAGTGACTGTCAGAAATTCAGGACTAGAGGAGGATAGTGACATTGACTGGTGTTTTGAACAAATCCGTTGAATATGGTTAGGGGGTGACTATCCCTCATAGACGCCCATAGGCTGATAGCCAAAATTAGTAACCTGTACACACATTAGTGTAGGGATAACCTAAGGTGCCTCGCTTATCTCAAAACACTAGGTACTTACTAAAGATTTAATAGAAAAATAATGGGGAAGATTGTACCCATCTACACATTTCCGAAAAAACATTTTTACGGCTACTGACATTTGTTTGGGGATGCCATGGGCTGTGGCTAGGGAGCAGCAGGCAGGTGCTTAACTATTTTTCATTTTGGATTAACCCTCAACCCGCAAATTTAATACGTAGAGGGTATTGAGTGTTCTGGCGGTCCTGTAAAGATGGGCTTAGGCTTGCCGTTATCATCCTTGCCATTCCCCCCTATACTATTAGCTTGGAATTGCCAGGCATACTGAAGGAGCCCGAATGTCAGTCATCCGCAAGTTGCAGCAACAGCTCACCCAGAAAGAGCGTACTGCGGTTGAAATTACTCAAGACTATTTAGCTCGATTGCAGGCACTAGAGCCTAAACTCCATAGTTTCTTGACGGTGACAGCGGATAAGGCTTTGGCCCAGGCTACCCAGGTGGATGCTGCGATCGCAGCATCCACACCCCTCGGCCCCCTCGCTGGCATTCCCATCGCCCTGAAGGATAACCTCTGCACTAAGGGCATCCGCACCACCTGCGCTTCAAAAATTTTGGCGGGGTTTATTCCCCCCTATGAGTCGACGGTGACCCAGCGTCTGGCAGATGCCGGAGCGATTTTTCTGGGTAAGACCAACATGGATGAGTTTGCCATGGGCAGCTCCACCGAAAACTCGGCCTATCAGTTAACGGCGAATCCTTGGGATACCAGTTGTGTCCCCGGTGGTTCCTCCGGCGGTTCGGCGGCGGCTGTGGCGGCGGACCAGGCACCTATTTCCCTAGGATCAGATACGGGGGGCTCCATTCGTCAGCCTGCTTCTTACTGTGGTGTTGTGGGCATGAAGCCCACCTATGGGCTGGTGTCCCGATTTGGCCTGGTGGCGTTTGCGTCGTCCCTGGATCAGATTGGTCCCTTTAGTCGCACGGTGGAGGATGCGGCAATTTTATTGGGTGCGATCGCAGGCCACGATGCCAAGGACGCCACCAGTCTGAAAGTCAAAATTCCTGACTACACCCAACATCTCAAAACCGACCTCAAGGGCAAACGCATTGGCCTAGTCAAAGAAACCTTTGGCGAAGGCTTAGACAGCGATGTATCCACGGCGATGGACGCCGCCATTGAGCAACTCCAAGAGCTAGGAGCCGAGATAGTCGAAATTTCCTGTCCCAATTTCCGCTACGGGCTACCCACCTACTACATCATTGCCCCCTCCGAAGCCTCCTCCAATCTGGCCCGCTATGACGGTGTGCGCTATGGCATGCGGGCCAAAACAGACAATCTGCTTGACATGTATAAGCAGACCCGAGCCGAAGGCTTTGGCCCTGAGGTCAAGCGTCGCATCATGATTGGTACCTATGCCCTTTCCGCCGGATACTACGATGCCTATTATCTCCAGGCCCAAAAAGTTCGCACCCTAATCAAGCAAGATTTTGAAGCCGCTTTTAAGGATGTGGATGTGCTGATGACACCCACGGTACCCAGTACCGCCTTTAAGGCAGGGGCCAAAGTGGATGACCCCCTCAGCATGTATTTATCTGACCTCATGACCATCACCGTGAACCTGGCAGGGTTACCCGGCATCAGCTTGCCCTGCGGGTTTGACCAGGCGGGACTGCCCATTGGCATGCAGCTGATTGGCAATGCCCTCCGAGAAGACACCCTGTTTGAAGTGGCTTCCGCCTATGAGCAGGCCACCCCCTGGCATGAAAAAATGCCCCAGGTTTAGCGGTTCCAATAGAGCTGCGAGCTGTTGGCGGGATGAGCATTTAGCAGAATAGGAAGGCGGCGGCGGAAGTTTCTCCTTTCGCGCTTTCCGATCGTATAGTTTTGGCAAAACGTTTCGTTGTGTACCCGGTTGAGGCAACTTGCTATGCCAATGAACCCGTATATCTAGATAGGAATCCGAAACAAAACCGAAGCTAATGCCACGGAATGAGTTGAGTTAAAAAGGTCCAAAGTTGTTGACAACAACCTTGGACTTTTCTTCTGAGTATATTCACGTATAAATTAGTATTAAATAGTTAAAGTTAGCATTAGCTTCACAAAAATATCAAAGGCTGATAGGCCTATTTTTCAAGTATCTTCACCATTAGAAGGTGAGGCCCCTATCTGTGACACTGAGTAAAGCCATGTATCAGAAAGTACATCTGATACATCCCATCCAAGCCATTACCTCAGTATCAAAGAAGGACCTCCCACCATGAAGCGTATTTATCAGACGTTGCTGGCTGCAACGATTACTGTTGCGGCTCCCCTAGCATTTGCCCCCCTGGCCCAAGCCAACAATTTTAATGATGCATCCTTGCCTGTTTATAGTGAGTTCACCATTGATGGCATCACGGCTAAGGTAACCAAGGGCATTAACCTGGCCAATAACACCAATGGCTCCCTAGGGGCATTTTCTGACTTCTACTACAACGAGGGTATTGTCAACATCGATTTCAATGACTCCAGTCTTCGTCAAGCAGTTGCTGGCAAAGACAATACCTACACTTTTGGGAATGAGTCAGTGCTTTTTACCTTTGATCAAGCCTTAGGTGTCAACAAGACAAACATCAAAATTGACAAATGGGCACCCACAGGTGCTAATGCCGAAAAAAATACCTCTCAATATTTGGCCGTTTTCCAGGGTAATTCGGTCACTGTTGATCTAACTAATAAACTCAACTACTTTGGAATGAACTGGGGAGCCTTAAGTCCCGAGAACAAGTTTGAGTTTTTCCAAGTTGATGAACAGGGTATTGAAACTAGCCTAGGTCTGTTTGACTACAACAATGTCTTTAGTTCCAGCAATTCTAAACTACCCACCAAAGCTGCCCATCACAATAACGAGTACAACGGTTACGTCCACTTCTATGCCAACCAAGAAAAGGGGCTGTTTAATCGCATTAAAATTACCCAGGCTGGCGGCGGCGGTTTTGAGACCGATAACTACTCCTTACGCTTTAGCAAGCAGTCCTTTGACTTTGAAGAAGGTACAGATAAAGCGCAGACACCTGAACCCGGTATTTTGTTAGGTCTCGTTACCCTCAGTGGCATGGTGGCGCGTCGTCGTTTGATGGCCTAGGGTTTGACCAACACCCAACAGATTTTTGATCAACTTTTCAAACGGGTTGGCTTCGATAATTTGAAGTCAATCCGTTTTTTTAAGTTTAAACCTTGGCCAAGTTACAGGGGGTGCAACCAGTTTCTGATGGGGTATGGTCTTTTCTTTCCCTAAAGACTCATGTGTATGAATGCTTACATCGGTAGATGGTTTGGTAGGATGAAAGGCTGCACCACCGGTCCAAATGGAATAACACTTGTCAGGTTAGTTAGGGCAATGGATATGTCTGAAAGCCTTAAATGACTAGACTAACCTGACAAGCAATCGACGCTGGATCGGGCATTTAGTTTGGCTACCTACAGCCGCAAATCAAGGAGAGCTCTGAATAATGGCCCAGATGTACTACGACAGCGACGCGAATCTAGATTTACTCAATGGTAAAACCGTTGCCATTATAGGTTACGGTTCCCAGGGACATGCCCATGCCCTCAACCTTAAGGACAGCGGCGTCAACGTCGTTGTGGGTCTTTACGAAGGCAGCCGTTCTACCGCCAAAGCAGAAGCAGAAGGTCTAGCCGTTAAACCCGTGGCAGAAGCAGCGGCGGCAGCGGACATGATTATGATTTTGCTACCCGACGAGGTGCAAAAGACCGTCTATAAAGAAAGCATTGCCCCTAACCTATCCCCTGGCAACGTCCTAGCCTTTGCCCACGGTTTTAATATCAACTTTGCCCAGATCGTTCCCCCCGAAGAGGTAGATGTGGTCATGATTGCCCCCAAGGGCCCCGGCCATTTAGTTCGCCGCACCTACGAACAAGGTCAAGGGGTGCCTGCCCTGTTTGCCGTTTACCAAGATGCCTCGGGTAAGGCTCGCGATATGGCCATGGCCTATGCCAAGGGCATCGGCGGTACCCGCGCCGGTATTTTAGAAACGACTTTCCGGGAAGAGACAGAAACTGACCTCTTTGGTGAGCAGGTAGTTTTGTGCGGTGGCCTCAGCGAACTAATTAAGGCCGGTTTTGAAACCCTCATCGAAGCTGGATATCAGCCAGAGCTAGCTTACTTTGAGTGCCTGCATGAAGTGAAGCTAATTGTTGACTTGGTGGTGGAAGGGGGCTTGGCCAATATGCGCCATAGCATTTCCAACACCGCTGAGTACGGCGACTACACTCGGGGTCCACGGATCATTACTGAGGACACTAAAAAGGAAATGAAGCAGATCCTCAAGGAAATTCAAACCGGTCAGTTTGCCCGTGAATTTGTGCTAGAAAGTCAGTCTGGAAATGCAGGTTTTAATGCCATTCGTCGTCGTGAAGCCGAGCACCCGATCGAAGAAGTTGGTAAGGACTTGCGGGCAATGTTTAGCTGGCTGAAGAAGGTGTAAGCCTGAATTTTCATCCTGAAAATTCTGTACGGAATAGTTTAGGGTGAATGCCTGATATCCAGATTTCATAAGCGGGAAGGGGATTTAAACTCCCTTCCCGCTTATGCTACTGATGAATCATTAATAATTGAGGATTGCTACTAATTAAAATATTTAGACTTATTGCTATTTTCCTAATATCATTTGGCAATACTCCGGACAGAAAAGCGAGAGAAATAGTCAAAAAAGCCATTCAGGCCTAAGGTTTAGTTAATACAACAAACCACCTGAAGGCTATGACATCCATCCCCAGCGCTTGAGCCAGATAGTCAACAGGCCACAGAACGCAGCCGCGTCGATGACTACCTGGATCATCTGCGAGCGACGAGAGCAGCGTTCCCAGCAGCGGTACGATATTTGGTCGGGGATGGTTTCTACAGCAAGCTGAAGTGGGTCAAAGGGGTCGTTGTTCTAAAGTTGGAGGTGATTGACAAGCTGCGCTGTGATGCCAACTTAAAGTACCTCTATGACGGTCCCCAAAAGCCCCGTGGCGCTCATCGAAAGTATGATGGCAAGGTTGACTTGAGTGACCTGAGTCGCTGGCAATCCCTGGGTGAAGTTGAAGATGATACGAGTCTTTATAGGGCCGTGGTCTGGTCGGTTAACCTCAAACGAAAGCTCCGGGTTGTGTATTTGGTCAATCATAAGCTGTAATAGTTAAGACTTTATCTGACATGTCCTGTAAACTCACACTGAATCAGGAGTGTCACAATGAATGCATAAGACAAGATCGTCAAGATTCGTATAGGCATCTTAAATCTAGCCAAAACCCTAGGCAACGTATCCAAGGCCTGCCAAGTGATGGGCGCGCATCGCGAGATTCGTTCTATCGCTATAAAGAACTCTACGAGACAGGTGGAGAAGCCGCTTTACGCGATATTGACCGCAAAAAGCTCTGCATCAAGAACCGAGTAGACCCAGAGATTGAAGCGGCAGTGGTTGCATTTGCCACAGACCAACCGGCCTGGGGCCAGGTGCGTGTTTCAAATGAACTGAAGAAACAAGGCATCTTTGTCTCTCCAGGGGGTGTTCGCTCTATTTGGCTACGTCAGACCTTCAAACGTTTAAGCTACGGCTCAAAGGACTCGAAGCGAAAGCCGCTCAAGACCAGCTGATCCTTACCGAAGCACAGGTAAAAGCCCTCGAAAAAGCGAAGGAGCAAAAGGACGCCCATGGGGAAATAGAAACCCATCATCCGGGCTATCTCGGCGCTCAAGACACCTTCTATGTGGGCCACATCAAGGCATTAGACGGATTTATCAGCAGACCTTCATCGATACCTACGCTCGGGTGGCTCGGGTGAAGCTATATGACCGTAAGAATGCGCTGGTTGCCGCTGATACACTCAATGACCGAGTGCTCCCGTTCTATGAAGAACAGAGCATCCCGTTACTGAGGATTTTGACCGACCGAGGCACCGAATATTGTTGCAACGTAGAACACCATAGAATATCAGCTCTACCTAGCCATTGAAGACATTGACCCTATTCCAACGAAAGCCAGATCCCCCCAAATCAATGGTATTTGTAAACGCTTTCATCGCACGATTTTAGAGGAGTTTTATCAAATTGCGTTTCGTAAAAAGGTGTATCAAAGCCTTGAAGCGCTACAAAACGATGTGGATGAATGGATGGACTATTACAATTGGGAACGACCCCATTCAGGTCGATATTGTTACGACAAGACGCCCATACAAACCTTTCTCGATAGTGTGCATTTAGCGAAAGAAAAACAATTAGATCAACACGGAGATAAGAGTGTAAAAAGTCAAACACAATCTGACAAATCTCTAAGTGTCAGATAACCCCCTTCTGTCAGATAAAGTTTGATCTATTACACATAAGCATCCTGAGCGACTCTGCTATACCTTGCTGTTCTCAACCGATATCGAGCTAGATCCGATTCAACTTTATGAGGCATACCGCGCTAGGTTCCAAATCAAATTTATTTTTAGGGATGCAAAGCAGTTTACCTGTTTAACCGACTGCCAAGCACGGGATGCTCAGAAGCTAGACTTTCATTTCAATGCCTCGTTGACCGCCTTGAATATGGCTAAATGGGAGCAGTATCAGCGTCGAGATATCTGGGAATCTTTTGTCTTTTCTATAGCCTCCTACAAACGCCGTAAACTCAATCAGCATCTGCTTGAGCGCTTTATTCACAACTTAGATTTAGACGAGACTTTGATTAAAAAGCATCCCAACTATCAAAGTCTCTGTGACTATGGCCTCCTAGTCTCCTAATTCTGTCCGGAGTATTGATTTGGGAAGCGTAATAAAAGTTAAGCCCAATTGAGCTATTAGATTAAGGTGCCAGTAGTGAAACTACTGTTATATTTTGGCGCTCATTAAAAAAGTTAGCTAGAGGAGTAAAACTGTGATCAAGCCCTCTGATAGAGTCCTCATTGGTTGGATGGCTCTACTCGCGGCATTTGCATCCGCAAATTTAGAACAGGTTAGTGCCAATGAGTTGAACGCTACTAACCCTGACCCATCTGCTGGTGTCGATGCCTTGGCTGCTGAACAACTGAGCGCTGCCCAAGGAGCTGATGATCGGGCTGCCGTTGCTGCCCAAGGTCAAAGCGTTGAGTTAGAGAATGACATCCAGCCGCCTGGGGTTAATCCCCAATCGAGTCCCGAAGCAGTCGAGGCCGGTGAACCATTGCCCGATGATAATAGTGCTGCTACATCAGATAGGGCAGATAAATCATCGGCACCCTCTCAAGCGACCTCGACCTCCCCTCATATCTCATCTGGCGAGATGGCGGTTATGAGGAGCCATCCATCCGCTGCCCCAGAGATCGGCAATATACCAACAGAGGCATTGCCAACAGCCCGGGTGATTTTGCCTGGTAGCGCTGTGGTAGAACCTGTTCTGACAGATATGGTTCCTAACGCTCCAGCTGTTGAAACTATCTCCCTAGATACAGAGCCTGAAGTGTCTATGCCTGAGATTGTTGTTGAGAACACGGCTCAGTTGCCCCTGGAGCCAACCTTGCGGAACCTGGATGCCCCTAGTCAAGAGGAGATTGATGACTTGCTACGGGAACTGGAGCAGCCTGGGGCGACAGCTTCTAGGCCCTACCAAAGTTCTCCAGCCATTACCATTTCTAATCCCTCTGGGTTTGGTGTGGACAACTTTACAGCGTTTGTCGGCCTTGGTTATCAAGAAAGAACTCGGTTTGGCAATGTAGATGATGGCGGTGCAGTGGTTGGCTTTGGTTTTGGTGATGCCCGTGAAAACGTAGGGGTTCAACTTTCCTACACGGCGGCTAGTTTTGGGGGGAGCCGAGAATTTGGTACGGGGGGCTTTAATGCCAAAATTCATCGCCGGGTGGCTGATGATTGGTCGGTGGCCCTTGGATGGGAAGGTTTTGCTACGACTGGTTTTGTGGATTTTGAAGATTCCATTTATGGTTCTGTTTCCCATATAGTTCGCACCCGGGAAAATATTGCTGAGCCGTTTAGCCGTGTTGCTTTGACGGCTGGAGTGGGTAATGGCCGTTTTCGGACGGAAGATGCGATTTTTGATGATCGGGATGATTTGGGGGTCTTTGGGAGCGTGGCCGTTCGGGTGGTGGAACCGGTGAGTGCCATTGTGGAATGGACTGGCCAGGATCTGGCGGCAGGGCTATCCATTACGCCGTTTAGGGATTTACCATTGGTGCTGTTGCCTGCGGTGAGAGACATTGCCGGTGCAGGGGATGGTCCTCGATTTGTGTTGGGGGCGGGTATTTCATTTCAACTTTAAGTTCGATTTTTCAATTTCAACTTTCAAAGGTAGGGGTGTGACATCAAGATGCTATTGCTGAAGTTGTTAACATTAAAGAGTATGTCTGGGAATATTGTGGGGCGGATGTTTTTGGGAGGGATGGTTGCGATCGCAACCGCAATGCTGCCATCCATTAGCCTGGCCCAAAATCAATCGGATGTGACCGGGCCTAACCTATCGGATGTGACCGGGCCTAACCTATCGGACGTGACCGGGCCCAACCTATCGGACGTGACCGGGCCTAACCTATCGGACGTGACCGGGCCCAACCTATCAGATAATACGGGCCTCTTATCTGACTTTTTTCAAGACTTTTTCGATGAATTTGGTGCAGAGTTGGGGGTGGATTCTAACGCTAGTTTGGCGGAGCAGTTGAGACAGGCCAGACAGGCCTGTTCCGAGCGGTCGGCGACTCGGCGGTTTGCCCGTGAGTCCGATGAGGCGGAGCCTGAGGCCCCAACGACCCCCGCTTGCTGTGCTGAGCTAAGTCGTCTGATTCAATTAGCTCAGGAATCCTTAGAGCAATATGACCAGACTAGCAGTCAGTCCGTTGATCGGCGCATCTGGTAAACCCTAGTCTCCCCCCAGGCCAACTTTAACCGTTAACTCAATTACGAGAAAACCCATGAGTGGATATTTGCATGCTCTAGCCCATCGCCTCAGTCAGACAGCCCTAGGGCTGTCTGCTACAGCGGTTACTTTGGGGGGATTGTCAGGTTCCGTCCAGGCCCAAGAACTATTGGATAATCAAGGTATCCGCTTAGCTGTGGACACGGTGGTGGAGTTTGAGTTTTTAGAATCTAACGGCAGCTATCGATCTGTTTTTGGCATTCTCAACTTGGAAACAGGAGAGAAGTTTCCCCTGTACGGGGAAGTTAAAGAGTCTGATCAGCCGCAACCGGTCAACCGGCCTTCAACTTACCAAGATGACTCGGGTTCTCAGAACCGGGATGATTTTTATGGTTCCCCTGGCATTACGGTGCCTCAACCACGGGTAGAGTTTCGGTTTGTGGCGAATACTGACTATAGCTTTTATTTAGAATCTTCCTTCAGTGAGCAACCTGCAGGCACCCTCTATTCAACTAGTAACCTTAATATGGGCAGCCGTGATTATGCTCGGTTTGACGGTCAATTGGAAGATGTGATCCAGGGTGGTTTACTACTGCGCTGGGAAGATACGGGGTCCCTGTTGGTGGGGGACATTAACACTGACTATGACTACGATGATTTTATTATTCGCATTGGTGGATCTTTGCGCTGGGATGGCATCTGCGAGTCAGAGGATGCTCTAAAAGCTGGACAAAAAGACCTGTGCCAAAATTAAATGTATTCCTGAGCTAAGGGCAATGTTCTGGATTATCAGTAGGCTAAGAGGGTAATACCCTAAAGGGCTGTGGACCATCGCAAAATCCTTCACGTTGATATGGATGCTTTTTTTGCCTCCATTGAACAACGTGACCATGTGGAGTATCGACATAAGCCGTTGGTGGTGGGAGGCCGTCCGGAACAGCGGGGGGCGGTGGCCGCTGCTAGCTATGAGGCGAGGCGCTATGGCATCCATTCGGCAATGCCGTCACGGGTGGCGGTGCAGCGATGCCCCCAGGTGATTTTTGCTCGGCCTCGGTTTGATGTGTATCGGGCGGTGTCGGAGCAGATTCGGGCTATTTTTCGGGACTATACGACGCTAGTGGAGCCCCTATCGTTGGATGAGGCCTATTTGGATGTGACGGGGTGTGAATCTGCGATCGCAACTGCCAAAACCATCCAGCAGCGCATTTTCGACACCACCCAACTCACCGCATCTGCCGGGGTCTCCATCAATAAGTTTCTGGCCAAAATGGCCTCTGATGTGAATAAGCCCAACGGTTTATTCGTCATCCTGCCAGAAGACGCCATGGCCTTTATCGCCACTCTACCCATCGAAAAATTCCATGGCATTGGTCCGGCCACAGCCCGCAAAATGAAGCAGCTGGGCATTGCCTCGGGAGCCGATTTGCAGCGTTGGAGTGAAGCTGACTTGGTGGCCCATTTTGGCAAAGTGGGGCGGCACTATTTTAGAGTGGCTAATGCCCAGGATAACCGCCAGGTCAATCCCAACCGCATTAGTAAATCCATTGGGGCAGAACGGAGTTTTGCCGAAGACCTCTGTACCCTGGAGGCCATGGTCGAAGCGTTGACCGTCATCGTTGATGATGTGGAGGCCAGGCTACTCAAGGCTAAAAAAATGGGCTATACCCTCACCCTTAAAATCAAGTACGCCGACTATCGCCAAATTACCCGCAGCCGTACGGTGGCAGCTCCTATGCAGCAGGCAGCGGAGATAGGAGCCTTGGCCCAGGCCCTGTTGGAGCATCATCTGGAACCCCAGCCTCGGGTCAGGTTATTGGGGGTTGCGATCGCTAACCTAGTCTCGGACCAAACCCTAGGCTATCAACAACTGTCTTTAATTTAGGATACAGTATGGCTTCGCGTACATCACTGAATGCATTCAGCAGCTGACTTATCAGATTATCGGAGTCATTGCTTCTCGCTCTATTGCACTCTCATCGCATCAATGTATGTTGAGAAAATGAGTGATCGCTGCAGCTTTTTCAGTATCACTTATCTCTAAACGCATTGAGAACGGACGCACCCGTTTCTTTCTGATTTGCCTGCAGTCTTGTGACAAGATCTGAAAAAGAGGTAATACCGATACTCACAGGTGACAGGAGCTTGTATTAAACCGTTTCTATATAAGCTCGCCAACCTCCGTATGCCGTAATTTCTTTCTTTCCTTCCACCGTCAGAGGTTCTCCAATCACGCCTAGAACTTCTTCGCCATCGTGGAGCATGACTTTACCAATGGCTAGACCAGGGGGTTCTTGGGAAAGGATAATGCCAAGACCGGCTAGGGGTACTTGCCATACTTCGACGGCGATGGCGACGCCACCTGTATTGACTTTGACCATGGCGGGGTAGTTGTCGTCTATGGTCCACAACCGGTAGGCTGGTTCGGTTTGGGCGTCGCGTTCGAAGGTGGCGTTGACGTTCAGGAGATTTGGATTGAGGGCGAGTCCTCGCATGAGGGTACCATTGACGGCGAGTTTAATGGTTTTGGTCATGGGTTTTCTGGGGAGAAAATTTATTTAGGGCTTAAATGCCTGATGGGTTTCTCCCATTAATCCTCTTTTCCCAACGCCCCTGGTAACCCCGTTAATGTGCGCTGAGGTGAGCAGGTTACCACCATGATCAACAATGTCAGAATATAGGGAGCTGCGTTGAACAAATAGTAGTAGGAGTCAAACCCTACTGATTGGAAAGCGGGACCGATGGCTTGGGCTCCGCCGAATAGCATGGATGCCCAGAGGCATTGAATCGGGTTCCATTTGGCGAATATTACCAGGGCGACGGCCATCAGGCCTTGTCCGCTGGAGATCCGTTCGGTCCAGACGCCTGGGTAGTAGAGGGACAGACAGGCTCCACCAATACCGGCGAGGAAGCTCCCGGCAACAATGCTGAGCATGCGTACTTTGAAAGGGGAAATGCCCATGGCGCGGGCAGCTTGGGGACTGTCGCCGACGGCGCGGACGTATAGGCCCCAGCGGGTATAGCGAAAGAACCAGTGGAGTAGGGGCGCGATCGCAACTCCCAATAAAAACAACGGACTAATTTTCAAAGCAGACTGAATCTGCGGTGCGGCACTCCAATTGCCCCAGTCGAGGGTAAACAGCTGCGGGGCCTGGGGTTGAATAAAGGGTTTGCCCAGGAAAAAAGCCAGCCCACTGCCAAAGATAATCATGGCAATGCCGGTGGCCACGTCATTCACCCGAGGCTGCTGCGACAGCCAACCGTGGATTGCCCCTAGGGCCATGCCCGAGAGTCCGGCGGCCAGCACCCCCAACCACGGAGCCCAGAAAGGGCCAACGAGATCCTGGGATAGATAGGAAACGCCGTAGGCGCTCATGGCCCCCATCAGCAGGGTACCTTCTAGGCCTAGGTTAATTTTGCCACTTTTTTCGGTCAAGCATTCCCCCAGGCTGACAAACAAAAATGGCGCACTGCCGCGCAATGTACCGGCAATAATGCCCAGGGGGATGCCCCAGAGACCCAGTGATTCTGTTGCCATAGTTAAACTCCCTTTGCTGTTTCCCTAAACCAGGGCAATTTGCCGTAGAGTGAATCGCTGAATAATACACACAAAAATACAATCCCTTGAAATACCAGCACCGTAGCATCGGGTAACTCGTGGGAGCGCTGGAGAACACCGCCGCTGGCGAGAATCCCCCCTAACAAAATAGCGACCAAAACTGTGGCCAGGGGATTATGGCGAGACACAAAGGCGACCAAAATTCCGGCATAGCCGTAGTTGGACACCAGGGATTCGTTAATTCGTTTTTGCACAGCGGCCACCTCCACCATGCCTGCCAAACCAGCGGCGGACCCGCCTAAAAAGCAAACGGCCATGGTGAGCTTGCCCACGGGTAATCCGGCGACGCGGGCGGCGCGCACATTACCGCCAGCGGTACGGGCGGCAAAGCCAAAGGTGGTGCGCTGGATTAGGTAGTAGGCGATTACGCAGACGATCAGGCCGTAGAACAGGCCAAAGTGAATGCGGGTGCCGGGGATGGTGCCGAGCCAGATGCTGGGATCGAGTTCTGCGGAGGAGGGTTTGGTGACGAACGTACTATCCCGCAGAGGACCTTCCACCAGGTGGTTCATGAATGCGATCGCAATATAGTTCAACAACAAACTACTGATCGTCTCATTCACCCCCCGATAGTGGCGCAACGTCCCCGCCAGCATAATCCACAACCCACCGGTCACCATACCGGCAATGGCCATTGCCGCCTGAGCCATCAGGGGCGGCAGGGTTGTGCCCACTCCCAAACCCACGATCACAGCGGCCAGCCCCCCCATGACCAGCGCCCCCTCATTGCCGATAATCACCAGCCCCAATCTGGCAGGCAATGCCGTACATAGGGCCGTCAACATCAGGGGGGCAGCCCGAATCAATGTATTCTGCCAGGCACTCCAGCGGCCAAATGCAGCCTTATAAATGGAGCCGTAAACGGCAAAGGGGTTGGCACCGGCCAAGGCGCAAAAACATCCAAAAATAACCAGAGCGACCACCAAAGCCGCCACGGGCAAAACAATGGCTTCTAGGGATCGGCGCCATCGGGTGGGGTCAGATACCCGTTGAGAGAGACTCACTGTCATCCGTCGATGCTGCCTTTAACACCTTCGATCAGCCAGTTCATTTTCTCTAACTCAATATTTTGCTGCTCATACTTTTCGCCAGCAGGCAAAATGGCTTTGCCAGTGTTGTCCTTGAGTTCTCCCTCATAGATCACCAGCTCACCCTTGATAATCTTTTCCTTAGCTGCATCGGCATCGGCCTTAGCCTCATCACTCACCGCCGGACCATAGGCCGAAAGTTTACAGAATTTATCCGCTAGACCACCGCGCAAAATGTTGTCAATGTCATCCGTAACTAGGCTTTTACCCGCAACAAACTGTTCCCCCAGGAAGGTGTAAATACTCACCCAGTCCCACTCTGCCCCAGTGAGGTAGCCCTTAGGAGCCAGGGGACTTTGGTCAGCATGGTAGCCAATGCTATAGATGCCGCGCTTCTCAGCGGTCTCCATGACTACTTTAGGACTGTCCACATGGCAGGTGACCACGTCAATGCTCTGGTCCGCCATACTGTTGGTGGCCTCTGCTTCTTTCACCGGCAACGCCCAGTCCCCAGTGAAAATCACCTGGGTGGTGGCGGCTGGGTTGACCGACTTGGCTCCCAGGGTAAAGCTGTTGATGTTGCGTAGTACCTGGGGGATGGGCTTGGCGGCGACAAACCCGAGGTTCCCAGTTTTAGACGCATGACCGGCCACCACGCCAGCCACATATTGGGCTTCGTCAATGTAGCCAAAGTAGCTGCCCACATTTTTGGGATGCACTCCCTCCTGGTACATACCGCCCGCATGGAAAAATTGCACATCGGGAAACTCAGCGGCTAATTCCAAAATGTAGGGATCAAAATAGCCGAAGGAAGTGGGAAATAAAACCTTAGCCCCATCGATCTCGATCATGCTGCGCATGGTTTCCAGCACCGCCGCGGTTTCTGGCACACTGGCTTCTTCAAGAATTTTGATGCCGGGCACACCGGCCATGGCAGCGGCCCCTTCGGCATGGGCCTGGTTATAGCCAAAGTCGTCCTTGGGACCCACATAGATAAAGCCCACTACTACTTCTTCAGCCGCTGTATCGGCTGGTGCATCGGCTGCCGGCGCATCCCCAGCAGCATCAGATGAGGTGGGGGCCGGGGTGCAAGCATTGAGCTTAGTGGCTGCACCAAAAGCTGTGGTCGCTAGCAGTCCACGGATAATTTGGCGGCGGGAAAAACGAAAGGACCTGCGAGAGGGCATGGAGGTTCTCCTAGCGTAAGAGTGTGTACCACAATAGAATCATGGGTACCCTCCAGCATTGGGAAAAGTCTGTTTTTTTTTTGTATCTAACACTGCATTTTAGGTAAATTCAATCCACGTTTCCCGATTGATTGTAGGTTTGCTGACGGGGAATATAGAAACTGGCGACAATGGCCATGCACAGCCACCAGAGGGTGCTGACCTGGGGCCGATACCAGACGGTGTCCACCAAGCCGTGGACCAGCATGCCGGAGCAGGTTGCGATCGCACCAATCAACCAATACCCCTGAACATCCATATTCATCCGTAGCCGCCGCAGCTGTTGCAACCCTTGGTAAAACAGGGTGCCCAACATCCACAAAAATGCCGTAAAGCCAATGAAGCCTGCTTCGACCAGGGTTTCTAGAAAAATTGAATAGGCACTCAAGGCGGTGTAGCGGGGCCGCTGGTAAAGCGGATAAATTTTATTAAAGGCCTCATTGCCGGGACCAATGCCAATCACAGGACGGGCCCGAATCATATCCATCGCCCCTTCCCAGACATTAATGCGGAAATTGTTACTACTGTCCTCACGCCCCGCAAACATGGTCATCACCCGTTCCCTCACCGGCCCTACAAACAGCACGGCAAACAGCACCAGACCCGCCATGGTGCCTAAAAGGGCGGGCAAGGCCCAACGCTTCCAAAAAGGCGGGAACAGCTCACTCCACCAGAACATCAGCAACACGGCCAGCACAAAAAATAGGCCCAACAGCCCCATCCAGCCACCCCGGCTATAGCTCAGCACCAAACAAGCCGTATTTAAGAAAAACGCAATCACCGCCAAGGCCTTCGGCAGCCAGCGGGGCCAGACAAAAATGGCACAGGCACTGAGGGCCACCGCAGGCATCAAATAGGCCGCCAGTAGGTTGGGGTTCAACAAATAGCTATAGACCCGGGTGGCCCCCGATAAATTCGACGTGGGATCGACCCAGGTGGCTAAGGCCTCCGCCCCAAAAAAGTACTGACGCATGCCATATACGGCCACTGGTAATGTAGCCAGCACATACACCGACACCAGCCCCGTCCGCAGCTTGGGCTGTCGCATAATCCGGGCCAGCAACATAAACAGCATCAGATTCAAGGTCAGCTTCACCAACCCCGCTATGGCAGCAGCCTTCACGGGGGAAAGGGCCGTTGCCAGCACCATCGCCCCCCAGTACAGGGTCACCCCCAGGTGTATCGGCGTGAGCCAGCCGTTAGCTTCATCCGTCAGGGTGAGCAAAAACCACAGGGCCGCACAGGCCATTAGCAAAATGCCGAGCAGGGTGGTGTTGGCATAGGGAGACACCACCAGCAACACGGCAATAATGCCAGCGGCTATCAGGTCACCGTAGGGCAATAGGCTGCTTCCCTGCCGCCACTGGCGAAACGGTGATAACAGCCGATGGAGAAGGCTGACCTGTCGCCACTGATGTAACGAAAACTGGCCAAAGGTAAGGGTACGCAGCACTGAGTCAATCATTGAGGCAACCAGAGGTAACTATCAAAAGGGGCCGACGACATTAACCTTGTCCACATTCAGAGCTGTAGGCGTTCTATTCAGAAGGCGATTGTTACGGCTTGGGCGTGGTTTATGCGCCTGTATAGTAGCGGTTTAGAGGACACCTCTCAAGCGCACCCACTGCTTTCAGATGCCGTACGTATATTCTTTTCCCTCAGAACTCAAATCTTATGGGTTGGATGGCATCTATTAACAAACTCAACTACTATCCCAGGGAGTCCTGGATACCTCAAAAAATGGCCTACGGTGACTTTACAAAGGGACACGTCCTTATAGCCACTATTCCGGTGCAATATCGCTAGGGAGCAAGGCCAAGGGTTCAAAGGTTTTGGTGTCGTCTTGGCGGGGCTGGTGGGCTAGGTCGGCTGCCTCCAACCGTTCTAAAACGGGTAGTAGTTCAGCATAGGTACGCACCCCAAGCTGTTCAAGGTCATCGATGGTGATGGTTTCGTCAGAGATTTGGCCATTCCGCTGCAAAAATGCCCGGACCCGCTCTTCTTTAAAGGTCAGAGCTGCCCGTTCTTGCAATGTGGGTAAGGCCGTTTGCAATCCTTTTCTGAGTACGTCTGGGGTAATAATGTCTGCTCCGAGGTCAGCGGCGGTGGAAAGGATAATACTGCCTAATCGATTAAATAGCCTTGGCTTTCCTCGGGAAACTTGGCAAAACTGAGCAGCGGTTTCTGGCAAAAAAGGTAAGACACAGCGCGGATCGTCTGGATCGGTGCAATCGTTGTTGATGCGAACACTGCTGAGGTAGTTGATCAGCATTTTATAGGTGGTTTCAAAATCTAGCTCTTCTAGGGGCAGCCGTAGATCAAACAGGCCGCGTTCGGTGGTGAGTAAATCCCCCGTCATGCTGACGGGGTGGCCTGTGAGTAAAAACCAGGCTGGCCCCTTGAGCATGCCCTGGGCATCGTACATGAGCTGTCGGATGCGACTAGGGTTTTGCTTATCTAGGTCATCAATAGCAATGACCACCCCATTAGGATATTTCTCTTTAGCTCGCTGGAGCAGGGTATCTAGACTTACTGAAGGATACTCAGGGGCAATAATCGGTAAATCTTTTTCCCCCATTTTGGCGGTGATACCCATGTTGCCACCGACTTCTGAGGTACGCTCCTTCAGCTGTTTGTTAATGGGAATACCCATTTTGTAGAGCTGCTGCTGTGCCCAGTCGTCATCTGACATGGCTTGGGCCAAGGCGATCAGGGCCGTAGTGGCTAAATCTAACTCGGGTGGTAGCGAGATATAGGTGGTGAGCGTTTCTTTTAGCTTGCGCTCCAGCACTGATAAGACTTCTAGCAAAAAGGCGCTTTTGCCAATGCCGATGCGGCCATAGATTAGGATGCGGCGACGTTCTCGGCTTTGAAAGGATTTGAAGACCTGCCGTAGTTCGTTTTCCCGTCCGGTAAAAATCCGATCGAGGGTTTGACTACCCAAACCTGTGGGACTTTCGGTAAAGGGGATTTCGGTCAGGCCCAGGCGTCTAATACTGCCTTTGGCTTGGTCAAAGATGTCGTCGGCATTGCTCATGCGGGGATCTCAATTTCTTGGCCGTTCAGGGTACGCTGGGCGATTTGATACAGGTTATCCACTTCGGCGAGCTTTTCGGGTTGTTGTAACTGTTCGTAAAGAATGCGAGCCTCTTGAAATGAGGCGATACCTTTTTCTAGATAGCCTTGGGAGACGAGGGTGGTGCCTAGGCCGGTGTGACTTTTGGCTAAGCCCCCTGGGTTATTGAGATGGGTATAAAGTCGCAGGGCATCACGGTAGTAAGTTCGAGCATTTTCCCAGTCGGAGAGTGCTTCGTAGGCATGGGCTGTTTCATAAATGGCGCTGGCGTGGGCTAGGCGGTCGTCACTGTGGCTTAGTTGATTGACGCTGTTGAGTAACAGCTGTAGGCCATCTTGCCACTGGCCATCGCGTACTAGGCGGCTGCCCAGGACGGACTGGGTGGTGGGTAGGGCCTGCCAAATTTTGTCGCGATCGTAGTGTTCGGGGCTGATGGCATCAAGGGCCGTTTTATATGCAGCCAGAGCTTGGTCTAGGTCCTCAGAGTTTTTGGTGATCTGATAACGGAGAGAAAGGGCACTACCCAAGCGATAGTGTGAGTCAATATAGGTTGGGCTACCAGCAGGAGATAACTCTAGGGCTTCGGTTAGGAGAGTAATGGCCTTAGTCAGATCTTCTTGTGCACAAGTGGGTGTTGATGTGTGAGTGACCCCTTTAAGTAAGGCGTCTGCCCATTGACTTTGATTTTCTGAGTATTGGTAAGGGTAGGCAGTCCGTGTAAATACTTGTGCAGCCTTTTGATAAGTACTGATGGCTAAATGTAGATTTTCTAAATTTTCATCCGTATAAGAGTTTCGATAAGCATTTGCTAAATAGAGCTGAGTCTCGGCCCAGCGTTCAGGAAAAGCATCGCGGGTAAAAATCTGTAGAGCCCTTTCGGAATATTGAATAGCCTGTTCCAGGTTGTCCGCTCGGTCTCCTCGAATGCGATCGCTATAGGCAACTCCCAGATTCACTTGGGTCCTAGCCCAATTTTCAGGAAACGCCTCACGGGTGTGAACCTGCAGAGTATGTTCATAGTAGGCGATGGCCTGTTCCAGGTTGTCCGCCCGGTCTCCTCGAATGCGATCGCTATAGGCATTTCCCAGATTCATTTGGGTTATAGCCCATTTTTCAGGAAACGCCTCACGAGTGTAAACCTGCAGAGCATTTTCACAGTAGGCGATGGCCTGCTCCAGGTTATCCGCCCGGTCTCCTCGAATGCGAGCCCAGTAGGCAACTCCCAGATTCCCTTGGGTCCCGGCCCAGTTTTCAGGAAACACCTCACGAGTGTAAACCTGCAGAGCGTTTTCGCAGTAGACGATGGCCTGTTCCAGGTTGTCCGCCCGGTCTCCTCGAATGCGATCGTTATAGACAGCTCCCAGATTCATTTGGGTCATCGCCCAGTTTTCAGGAAACGCCTCACGGGTACGAACTTGTAGAGCATTTTCAAAGTAGGCGATGGCCTGTTCCAGGTTATCCGCCCGGTCTCCTCGAATGCGATTGCTATAGGCAGCTCCCAGATTCATTTGGGTCATCGCCCAGTTTTCAGGAAACGCCTCACGGGTACGAACTTGTAGAGCATTTTCAAAATAGGCGATGGCCTGTTCCAGGTTATCCGCCCGGTCTCCTCGAATGCGATCGCTATAGGCAACTCCCAGATTCATTTGGGTCATAGCCCAATTTTCGGGAAACGCTTCACGGGTAATAACTTGTAGAGCATGTTCATAAGAGGCAATGGCCTGTTCCAGGTTTTCCGCCCGGTCTCCTCGAATGCGATCTCTATAGGCAGCTCCCAGATTCATTTGGGTCGTAGCCCAGTTTTCAGGAAAGTCTTCCCTAGTAAAAACTTTCAAAGCCAGCCGATAGAGAGCAATGCTAATCTCCAGATTCAGGGCTCGATTACCCAGGGGAGTTTCCCAAATAAAACCTCCGAAGTTTACAAAGAGGGCTGCAGTTTGTTCTTGCCTAGAGCTATATTTACCCGTCGTTAATTGGGTAAATAATTTAGGTAGGGCCTCTAGAAAATCTTCATTGAGCTTTTCTAAATTAACTTCAACAAAATATTCAACCTTAGCCGGATCATCTTCAGCCACGCGCTGACCAAACGCCAGCAAAAAATCCTTTGCGGGGCGCGTTCTTTCCTGTGACTCACCAAATCCTTTTTTAGCCTTAGCCATTGCTAATCGCTATCTGCTTATTTTAATTACGGTCATGGTAGCGCCAAACTTTGCGATTGCTTCAGCCATCGCCGAGCAACCACTATCGATCAACTACAAATGTAGGCTGTATAGTTTACGCTGGCCAGCAGATTGCGCTACCTTGCCATCAGCGGTCTAGATAAGTTTTTCCCATGCTCAACCGACGTCATTTTTTACTACTGGGTGGATTTTCCCTCGGGGCTTGTGCGGCTCGCCCACTGGCCCAAGCAGTCCCCACGGGTTCTCCCCCCCTAGAGACGGTAGTTGGCCCCGATACGTCGATTGCTGAGGGCAATAACCCTGGGCTAGCCCCACAGTCAATACGCCATCCCAACTTTGGCAAAGCCATCGGCCCCGAGGAACTCTTCGCTCCCAAACGCGGCGACGTACGCGCAGTGGTGATCAGCGACATGAACTCCCGCTACGGAGCCGTCGACTACCGCCAAGAAGTCATGAAGGGCGTCTCCATCCTGCCCCAGTGGGAACCAGACATCGTGCTGTGTGTGGGCGACATGGTGGCAGGCCAAAGCCTTTCCCTCAACACCGCCGAAGTGGAAGCCATGTGGGCCGGATTTGACAACCTCATCCTCAGCCCCATCCGTGAGGCGAATATCCCGTTTGCCCTCACCATCGGCAACCATGATGCGTCTAGCCTCCAGGACAAAGGGAGCTATGTGTACCCCATCGACCGCGAGGTCACCAGCCGCTACTGGCAGGCCCACCAAAATGACTTGGACCTGCAATATATCGACACCGGCGATTTTCCCTATTACTACAGCTTTAAGCAAAACGATATTTTCTACCTGGTGTGGGATGCCTCCTCTGCCAATGTGCCCGCTAACCAGTTAGCCTGGGCAGAGCAGCAGTTAAGCAGTGCAGCGGCCCAAGGGGCAAAATTTCGCATTGCCATTGGTCATCTGCCGCTCTATGCCATTTCCCAAGGTCGCGATCGCGATGGCGAACTGCTCAATCACTCCAACCAGCTCCAGGCCCTGCTAGAGCGCCACCATGTCCATACCTACATGAGCGGCCACCACCATGCCTACTATCCTGGCCATGCCGGTAATCTACAGCTGCTGCACACCGGAGCCCTGGGCAGCGGTCCCCGCACCTGGCTCAATCGCACCGATGCCGCCATGCAAACCATGACGGTCCTAGACTTTTTCTTTGATACCGCTGATACCGTTTACACCACCTACAACATGAACACCATGGAGCTGGTGGACACCCAAACCCTACCTCGTCAGATCATCGGCCCCACCGGACGCGTACTAAGAAACGACATTGCCCTAGCCGACCTAACCCCTGCAGAGCAAAGCCAGACCTATGTTCGCAGCGATAACTAGGTGATTTCTCGGGTATTTTTGTCAGGGGTTAGAGATTAAATTTATACAGAATTCGCCGCAAAATCACGTATAACGGTAAGTTGTGTCAATAATTTGTCTCTAAAGGCAAATTATTCATAATTCATGCCTTCTGTGGTGGTTAAGCAAATTCCTTCATGGCAGATTCCCCAAGATTTGCCGGGTCGGCCAGTCGAATTGACGCTTGAAGCAGAGGTGAGCTTAGCCATTAAATTCGATGGCCATGGCTACTGCTTATTTGTTATGGAAATTGACGGTGACTATACCTTTAGCGATTGGTACCCATCCCTAAAGGCGGCTGAGGAAAAGGCTGCCCAGCTATTTGGCCCCAAAACAAAGGATTGGGAAACGGTGGGCCTGCAATAGAAACCGCTGTAGGATCATTGCCTGCAATGCCCCTACAGCGGTTCTAACAATAGATATAGAGAGATGACACCTAGCCGCCTAACTTAAACCCAGATAGGGTGGCTGAAGACGTCCGGGCTGGGTCCAGCTTAAATACCACGGTGGCTAAAGGCGGTAGGGTCAAGTCCAGGGAGTAGGGGCGATTGTGGTAGCCCCAGTCTTCGGACCATTTGCCGCCTAAGTTGCCCATATTGCTGCCGCCAAATTCGCGGGCATCACTGTTAAACACTTCGCGGTAGTAGCCCTTAGCAGGGACACCGACCCGGTAGTGGCTATGGGGTTGGGGGGTAAAGTTGCACACAGTGAGAATAAACTCATCACTGTCCTTGGCCCGGCGGATAAAGGCGACCACACTATGGCTGTTATCACTACAGTCAACCCACTCAAAACCTTGCTGGTCAAAGTCCTGGGTATAGAGGGCGGGCTCATTGCGATAGGTCGCATTGAGCTTCTCCATAAAGGCTTTCATTTGGGCATGGGGCTCATACTCCAGCAGGTGCCATTCTAGGTCACCCCATACATTCCACTCGCTCCACTGACCAAATTCCATCCCCATAAACAGGGTCTTTTTGCCAGGGTGGGTGAACATGTAGGTATACAGACAGCGCATGTTGGCAAACTTCTGCCAGTCATCACCGGGCATTTTGCCGATCATGTTGCTCTTGCCGTGGACCACTTCGTCGTGGGACAGGGCCAGCATAAAGTTCTCGCTAAAGGCGTACCAAATGCTAAAGGTAACGTTGTTTTGGTGGAACTGACGAAACCAGGGGTCCATGCTGAAGTAATCCAGCATGTCGTGCATCCACCCCATGTTCCACTTCAGGTTAAAGCCCAAACCACCGACGTAGGTGGGCCAAGATACCATAGGCCAAGAGGTGGATTCTTCTGCAATGGAAAGAATGCCAGGGTAGTGACTAAACAGCAGGTGGTTTACCTGGCGTAAACAGTCGGCCGCTTCAATATTTTCACGACCGCCATATTCATTGGCGACCCACTCACCGGGTTTCCGGTTGTAGTCCAGGTAGAGCATGGAAGCCACAGCATCTACGCGAATACCATCAATGTGGTACTTGTCGAACCAAAAGAGGGCATTGGCCACCAAGAAGTTGCGTACTTCATTGCGACCGTAGTTAAAAACAAGGGTGCCCCATTCCTTATGCTCACCCTTACGGGGGTCAGCATGTTCATAGAGGTGGGTGCCATCAAAGAAGGCAAGGCCGTGGCCGTCCTTCGGGAAGTGGCCGGGAACCCAGTCCACCAGCACCCCAATGCCGTTTTGGTGGCACTGGTCGATGAAGTACATCAGGTCCTCGGGGGAGCCGTAGCGGGAGGTGGCGGCATAGTAGCCGGTTACCTGGTAGCCCCAAGACCCGTCAAATGGATGCTCAGCCACGGGCAGCACTTCAATGTGGGTAAAACCCATCTCTTTAACATAGGGGATGAGCTTGTGGGCTAGTTCCCGGTAGGTGAGGAAACGAGCCCCCGGTTTGAGGTCGGCCACCGTTACCACCGGGGCATCGGTACCGTCTGCTTGCTTGGCGGTGTTGGAAGAAGCCTCGTGCATCCAAGAACCCAGGTGCAACTCGTACACCGATACGGGCTGGGCCATGGGGTCCTGATGGCGACGTTTCTCCATCCATGTATCGTCCTGCCAGGTATAGCTATCTAGATCCGCCACAATGGAGGCTGTCTTGGGCCGTACTTCTTGCTGGAAACCATAGGGATCGGACTTTTCGTAAATATGCCCTTCGTGGTTTTTGATCTCATACTTATAGGAGGCACCCACCGCTAGTTCAGGGATAAAGATGCCCCAAATGCCAGCATGGCCAATGCTCATTTGGTGTTGACGGCCATCCCAGCTGTTAAAGTCACCCAGTACCGAAACGTTGCGAGCATTGGGTGCCCAGACAGAAAAGTAAACCCCGGCCACACCATCGATGGTGGTGGGGTGAGCACCGAGCTTTTCATAGATCCGGTGGTGATTACCTTCACCAAATAGGTGGGCGTCAAACTCGGTAATCAATGGCGACCGAAAAGCATAGGGATCATAAACAACGTGCTCGTGGCCATCCGATTTGTAACGTAGCTGATAGGTAGCCAGGGACTCAACATCAAGCACGCATTCAAAGAAGTCGCCGTGGTGTTCGTTAGTCATCATTACTTCTTGACGACTATCGGGGAGGATCACCCAGGCAGACTCAGCTTTAGGTAAATAGGCTCGCACGGTCCAAACGTCTTTGCCATCGATCTGAATGCAGTGGGGGCCAAGAACGTCAAAGGGATTGTGGTGGTAATTGCCGACAATCCGGTCAATTTGTTCTGGGGCCGTTGTTAGTGCCATAGGAGTCTAAAACCTAGTAACCGTGTGTATTAAAAAAGTGGGTGTTGCTGATAACCGGGGGGATTTGAACTGAAAATCCGGGCAAGTGACATTGATCTCAGAGCGGTTCATCCCATAAATCAGCAATGACAAAAGTGCTATTTAAAAAAATGATGCGCTTAAGGACGGCTATTGCTAAGAAAAAACAAAGACCATGAAGTTTAGGTTAACAGAGCGTAACAACAATTGCTTGTCACGAAGGGGCGATTTTTGGGAAAAAAGGAAGGTGCTTTGTAAGTCATGAGCTATGAGTCAGGCTCTGACTTGATTCAGCCCTAGGGTAAAAACGGAATGACGGGTTTAAAGGCTCGACGAGCCTGGAGGAGGAAAATTAGGAAGCGAATGTCGGCATTGAGGGTGGGGGTGGTTTGGGAAGTGGCCAATTCTGCCTGTAGCTGAGCATAGTCGGCGGGGGATAGGGAGGCACCGTCTAGTGGAGACCGGGCTTCAAAAATGATTTCAGTCCGCAGTATTTCTTCTGGCACATCCTCAGCGGCAGGTACCACAATTTGGTCTATATTATTAACCCCTGGAGTCGTTGAGGGAGTGGCAATTGGCGGGTGTGCTGATGGCTGACCGACGGCCTGGGCCATGACCCGAGCGCTGAGGTTAGACCATAAGCTCAGACAGCCCACACCCATACCTACTACTTTTAGCCAGGATGCCATGGGTGTGAATGGCAGGGATGGAGCTGAAAAATTTCCGCTATTGTCATGCATCACTATTGAGAATTGCTGCTTTGGGCAGCGCTAAGGAGTTCTATGCCGAGCTTTTCCATGCTTAGTTTAAGAGGTTTAAAGGGACGTCAGGTTAATCATCAACGACGTGGGCTGTTTGGTTTGTCCCAGGGGTTTGCTCGGCATGGGGCATGGGGGATGGCCCTAGCATTATGGGCTGCTGTTGCTCCAGCGGCAACTGCCCAACAGGCGATCCTAGATCAGCAGGTGGAGTTTCAGCCCACCCAGGATACCTACACCTTTACGGCTGAGGCTGGGCAGGCGGTGATCATTGAGATGGTGAGCGAGGAGTTTGATACGTTTATCACGCTGCTGAATCCGGCGGGGGAAATTCTGGATCAGAATGACGACTACAACGGGACTCCCCAGGCCACGATTGTGCTGGAGCTGCCGGAGGCGGGGGAGTATACGGTGTTGGCGGGCTCCTTTTATGGCCAGATGGGGGGCAACTATCGCGTTTCTGTGAAACCAGCCACGGATTTTCAGCTGGTCTATGACCGAGCGCTGGAGCTGATGCAGTCGGAGGACTATGGTGAAGCAGCTGAGGCCTATGAGGCGGCAACTGCGCTAGTGCCCAATGATCCGAATTCGTATTTGGGGCGGGCGGATGCCCTGCTGCGTCACCAGGCGTTGTTGCTAGGGGAGTCCTTTGGGGGGCCTAATGATTTGCCTCCAGAGGTTCGGGAGGACATTGTGGAAAATTATGAGAAGGCGGCCCAGTTTTATCGGGCTAATGGTAACGAGGATTTTGCCGCGCTGATTTTGGAACAGGCTGAGTTTATCCGTACTGGGGAAGATCCTGGTCAGGTAAATTAGTCGCTAGATTGCCGGGGGTGACAATTGCTTACCACTAATACGTTTTAATTTTTCTTGGTTCATATAAAATTAGCGGTTTCTTTATGGAATAGCCAAAACATTCCGGATTAAATCTGGGTCTTGAAGAATGTGTGAATGAGTAGATGAACCTTGACATATCCCTCACAGATACTGCGAGGGATTTTTTTTGTTAATTTTGGGTCAAGACTTGGGTTTATCAATTATGCAGGAGTCCGGCTTAGGGTCTTCACGCCTTAGTCTGGCCGAGGGGATGGTTTGCATTTTCTCTTTTGGCCGATTGCCTAAAAAGTATTGAGGGTTTCGATGGCTAACCTTAGCAACCGAAACCCTCAATCATAAATTCTACTGGGAACGTACCAGCCGCCTTACCTAGTGCAGTGTCAAAGCTTAATTTTAGGGTAAACGGAGGCTAGCTTACAGCGAGCATCATCGACCTTCATCTGCCAGTCAACCCCCCGTTGCCTGTGGTTGATATCGTTTGACCAAGCGGTCGTTTCAGCCCGTAGCGTATCGATGTCTTCAAAGCGTCTACCCTCAATGCACTGTCGAGTCATTGCACTCAACTCGTTTTCTGCGATGTTGAGCCAACTGCCATGCTTCGGGGTATAACAAAATTCGATTCGCTGGACCAATTTTCGCGCTCGTTCGGGCTCGAATGCTTGGTAAAAAGCCCCTTTAGTGTGAGTATTGAGATTGTCACACACCAATTGTACTTTCTCGCAATCGGCATAGCGGTTCTCCAGTATGTGAGCCACTTCAATCGCCCAATCCACCTTGGTGCGACTCGGACGTACGCTCACCT